>NZ_QOBB01000013.1:0-73504 GCF_024704855.1 Burkholderia sp. HAN2018
CCTCGGCCGCGCGCACGTCGGGCCGGCGGCGCAGCAAGTCGGCAGGCGTGCCGACGCCCGGTGCGGCGGCCGTCCACACCGGTTCCGGCGCGGGCGGATCGACGCGCGCGTAGATGGCCTGCGGCGTGGACGCGGTGATGATCGACAGCCGGTGGATCGCGGCCTGCCGCTGAAGTTGCAGCGCGGGCAGTTCGGCCAGCGTCGTTTCCGTCTGCGCGGCGGCGCGATCCACGTCGGCCACCGGCACGACGCCCGCGTCGAACAGGCGCCGCGTCGATTCCTCGGTGCTGCGCTGGCTCAACGCGTTGGCCTCGACCAGCGCGAGCCGCTGCTCGAGCCCGCGCACCGTCACGTAGGTGCGCACGGTTTCGTCGATCGTCGCGATCCGCACGGCCGCCGCATCGTTCTGCGCGGACGCGATATCCGCGTCGGCGGCCGACACGCCCTGGCGGATGCGCCCGAAGATGTCGATTTCCCACGCGAGGCTCGCATTCAGGTCGAACGCGTTGCCGGTCGTCGGCGTATCGGTCGGGAATGCCTGCGAGGCGGAGAGCCGCTGGCGGCCGGCGCCCGCGTTCAGGTCGACCGAAGGGAACCACTGCGACGCCGCGCCGATCCGCACCGCGCGCGCCGCGTCGATGCGTGCGACGGCAGCCTGCAGGTCGAGGTTGTTCGCGAGCGCCGTGTCGACCAGCCGGTCGAGGATCGGGTCGTGGAAAGCGTGCCACCACGCGCCGGTATCGGCGGCCGGGCCGCCGGCCGCGAGATCCGCGTTCGCATAGGTCGCGGCCAGCGGCGGCGGCGTGACGGTGGCGACCGGCGCGCTCGTGCACGCGGTCAGGACGGCCGCCGCGGACAGCGCGGCCACGAGTCGAACGAACTTCATTGCACCACCTCCGTCGCGACGGTCGCGACAGCGGCCTTGCGCAACGCGAGCCGGCGAACCATCACATAGAACACGGGCGTAAACAGCAGCCCGAAGAACGTCACGCCGATCATCCCGAAGAACACGGCCGCGCCGACCGCCTGGCGCATTTCCGCGCCGGCGCCGTCGGAGATCACGAGCGGCAGCACGCCGAGAATGAACGCGAGCGACGTCATCACGATCGGGCGCAGCCGCTGCACGCAGGCTTCGACGACGGCCTCGACGAGTTCGGTGCCGTCGGCCTCCAACTGCCGCGCGACCTCGACGATCAGGATCGCGTTCTTCGCGGCCAGCCCGACCAGCACGATGAAGCCGATCTGCGTGAGGATGTTCACGTCCTGGCCGAGCGCGCGCACGCCGAGCGATGCGGCGAGCAGGCACATCGGCACGATCAGCAGGATCGACACGGGCAGGCTCCAGCTGCCGTACTGCGCGGCGAGCACCAGGTAGACGAGCAGCACGCACAGCGGGAACACGAGCAGCCCCGTGTTGCCGGCCGTGGTCTGCTGATACGACAGATCGGTCCATTCGAACGAAATGCCGGGCGGCAGCACCTGTTTCGCGAGCGATTCCATCGTCTTGATCGCGAAGCCGGAACCGAGGCCCGGTGCCGTATCGCCGTTGATCTCGGTGGCCGGATACAGGTTGTAGCGCGGCGCGCGATCGACGCCGAGCGTGTCGTCGATGCGCGTGACGCTGCCGATCGGCACCATCTCGCCGTCGCGGTTGCGCACCTTCAGCCGCGCGAGATCGGAAGCGCCGACGCGGAACGGCAGGTCGGCCTGCGCGGTCACGCGATAGGTGCGCCCGACGATGTTGAAGTCGTTGATGTAGGTCGAGCCGAAATACGTCTCGACCGCGTCGTTGATGGCCTGGCTCGGCACGCCGAGCATCTCGGCCTTCTCGCGGTCGAGCTCGACGTGCACCTGCGGGCTCGTCGCGGAGTAGGGCGTATAGACGCCGACCATGCCGGGCGTGCGGTTCGCGGCCGCCACCAGATCCTGCGTCGCCTTCGCGAGCGCGGCGGTGCCGAGGCCGTTGCGGTCTTCGAGCCGCATCGCGAAACCGCCCGTGCTGCCGAGGCCCTGCACCGGCGGCGGCATTGCGACGACGATCGACGCCTCGGTGACGGCCGCGAGCCGCTTGCGCATCTCGGCGGCAATCGTGTCGATCGTCAGGCCGCGCACCTTGCGTTCGGGCCAGGGCTGGAACACCGGGAACAGGCCGGCGCTGTTCGCCGAGTTCGTGCCGGTCGCCGCGTTCACGCCGGAGAACACCGGCACGCGTGCGACACCGGGCACCGACAGCGCGATGTCCTCGATCTTGCGTGCGACGGCGCTCGTGCGTTCGAGCGTCGCGCCGTCGGGCATCCGCACGAGCACGACGAGGTAGCCGCGGTCCTGCGCGGGAATGAAGCCCTTCGGGCTCGACACGAGCAGGTAGCCGGTCGCGGCGATCAGCACCACGTACAGCACGCCCATCGCCGGGATGATCCGCACGACCTTCCTGACGAGCCGGCCATACGCATCGGACAGGCGCTGGAACACGCGGTTGAACGCGTTCGAGAAGCGCCGCGCGACGCGTATCGCCGGCGCGAACGGCGCGGCCATGCGCGATGCCGGAGCGGGCACGTCGTGATCGCGGGCGTGCGCTTTCAGCATCATCGCGGAGAGTGCGGGCGCGAGCGTCACCGACGTGAAGAACGAGATCGCGGTCGACACGGCGATCGTCACGCCGAACTGGCGGAAGAACTGGCCCGAGATGCCCGGAATGAACGAGGTCGGCACGAACACCGCGCACAGCACGAGCGTGATCGCGAACAGCGCGCCGCCGACCTCCTTCATCGTCAGCAGCGTCGCGTCGCGCGGCCCGGCGCCGGCCGACAGGTGCCGCTCGACGTTTTCGACCACGACGATCGCGTTGTCGACGACGATCCCCACCGCGAGCACGAGGCCGAACAGCGTCAGGTTGTTGATCGAGTAGCCGAGCGCGGCCATCGCCGCGAACGTGCCGACGAGCGACACCGGAATCGACAGGATCGGGATGATCGACGGCCGCCAGCCCTGCAGGAACAGCAGCACGACGAACACGACGAGCACGACGGCTTCGTAGATGGTCTTGACGAGTTCGTGGATGCTGTCGCCGATGAAGGCGGTCGGGTTGTAGCCGATGTTGTAGACGATGCCTTTCGGGAAGTCCCTGGCCAGTTCGGCCATCTTCTTCTCGACCGCATCCATCGTCGCGACCGCGTTCGCGCCGGGCTGCTGCAGCACCTGCAACGCGATCGTCGGGTGGCGCAGCATGTAGCTGTCGGTCGCATACGCGAGTGCGCCGACCTCGACGCGCGCGACATCCTTCAGCCGCACGAGCCGCCCGTCCTTGCCTTGCTTGACGACGATGTCGCTGAAATCCTCGGGGCGCTTGAGCCGCCCTTCGAAGATCAGGTTCGGCTGGAACGCCTGGTTCGTGATCGGCGCCTGCGCGACCACGCCGCCCGCGAGCTGCGTGTTCTGCGCCCGCACCGCGGCGATCAGGTCGCCGGGGCTCAGGCCGAACGACGCGACGCGCTCGGGATCGAGCCAGATGCGCATCGAGTATTCGCGCGTGCCGAGCGGGTTGATGTCGCCGACGCCCTCGATCCGCTTCAGCACGTCCGCGACGTTGCGGATCGCGTAGTTCGACACGTACAGCGGATCGTAGCGCTGGTCCGGCGAGTACAGGAAGATCGTGCCGAGCTGCGTCGGCGACGACTTGCGCACCGATACGCCGCTGCGCTGCACGGGCTCCGGCAGGCGCGGCGTCGCGAGCGCGACGCGGTTCTGCACGAGCACCTGCGCCTTGTCGACGTCGGTGCCGGGCTTGAACGTCACGGTGATGTTCAGGCTGCCGTCGGACGTCGCCTGGCTGTACATGTACAGCATGTCTTCCACGCCGTTCACTTCGAGTTCGATCGGCGTCGACACGGTTTGCGACACCGTTTCCGCGGACGCGCCCGGATAGGTCGCCTGGATCACGACGGTCGGCGGCGCGATGTCCGGATACTCGGACACCGCGAGCGAGAAATAGGCCAGCGCACCGGCGATGGTCAGCACGATGGACAGGACGATCGCGAGCACCGGTTGCTGGACGGACAGACGGCCGAGGTTCATTGCGCGCTCCCGGTCGTGCCGCTCGCCGCGCGGGCCAACGTGGCGGCTTTGATCGCGCGCGGCACGGCCTTGACCTTGTCGCCGGCCTGCACGCGCTGGAAGCCGTCGACGATCACGCGGTCGCCCGCGTTCAGCCCCGCGTCGATTTCGCGGAGGTTGCCGTACAGGCGGCCGGGCGTCACGGGGCGAATCGCGACGGTGCCGTTCGCGTCGACGAAATACAGCACGCGGCGCGTCGCATCGGTCGCGACGGCCGCATCCGGCACGAGCAGCGCGTGATGCGCGACGCGGCTCGACAGATAGACGCGGCCGAATTGGCCGGGGCTCAGGCGCCGGTCCGGATTCGCGACGCGCGCGCGTTGCCGCAGCGTGCCGGTCGAGTCGTCGAGGCGGTTGTCGACGAAATCCATCGTGCCCGTCAGCGACGGCTGCGCATCGCCCGGCAGCGCGATCGCGACCTGCCGCGACGACGCGCTGCCGCCGCTTTTTTGCGCCTCGCGCGTATAGCGCAGGTAGCTTGCCTCGTCGACATCGAAGTAGATGTCGATCGGGTCCTGCGACACGATCGTCGTCAGCACGGTCGCGTCGCTATCGCCGCCTTTCACGAGGTTGCCCTCGCTGACGCGCTTGCGGCTGATGCGGCCGGACATCGGCGCGACGATGCGCGTGAACGACAGGTCGAGCCGCGCGCGTTCGAGCGCACCTTGCGCGCTCGTCACCTCGGCCTGCGCACTTTGCACGGCCTGCCTGCGCTGGTCGTAGAGGCTCTGCGCGATCGTGTCGGTCCTGATCAGGATGCTGGCGCGTTCGAAATCCTGCCGGCTCAGCTTCAGTTGCGACTGCGCGCGTTCGAGCGTGCCTTGCGCGGCCGTGACGGCCGCTTGATATGGGCGCGGGTCGATGACGAACAGCAGGTCGCCCTTGCGGACGGTCGCGCCGTCCTGGAACGCGACCTTGTCGAGATAACCGCTCACGCGCGGGCGCACGTCGACGGTGTCGACCGCTTCGAAGCGGCCCGTATAGACGTCGACGTCGTTGACGTCGCGCGCGACGGGCGCGCTGACGATCACGCTCGGCGTCGCGGCCGGCGCCTTGTCGTCCGACCGGCAGCCGGACAACGCGACGAGCGCGGCCAGTGGAATGGCGGCCAGCACGGCCGGTCGCGCGATGCGCTTCAATCCTGGATATCGATTCATACGTGTGTGCGAAATATCGAGTGGGGCGCCTGGCGCCGGATGGTGCGCAGTATCCGGCGCGGCGCGCGGCGGATAAACGGATGAAGCGGCATAAGAACTTGTACTGCGCAGTCACGAATCGCTGCGTGCGGTGACGGCGTGCGAGCCGGTTTGACGGGGCAGCGCGAGGGCGAGGAGTGAAGCGACGACGCGCGGCCCGAATGCCTGTTCAGGCGATTCGGGCCGGCCATGCGGAAGGGCGGGGCGAGCGGTGGCGCGTATCGGGAGGCGGGCGCGCTTGCGCGTCGGCGCGGCTCAATGACCGCGATAGATCGAGTCGCGGCCGTTGATCGTCGTCACGCGGCCGGATTCGCCGGCGGTGCGGGCTTCGCTGCCGTAACCGGACGTCGCGGCGGCCGGTGCGGTGCCCGGCGCGTTTTGTGCGACGGCGTTTTCACGCACGCGTTTTTCGGCGGCGAGGATCGCGACCGGATACTGGTTGTGGTCCAGCGCCGGGGTGTAGCCGACGGCCGCGAGACGCGCCATTTCGGCCTTCACTTCGGCGCGGGTCAGTTGATGGTCGGCCTGCTGCGCGAACGACAGCGCCGGTGCGGAAAGGATCAGTGCGGCAAGCGTGGAAGAAATCAGCGTTTTCATCATGGATACCTGTCGGGTCGAGTGAACCGCAACCACGTCGATGTCGTTGCGAGTGCAGCCAATATAGGTATCGCGGCGCCCGGGAAAAACGGCTGCCGGCCCAAATGATTTTTGATCTGGAATCACGAATCGGGTGTGGATTCGGTCGAAACCCTTGCCGGTCGGGCGTCCTGCCGGAACGGGGTGTCGGGGCGGGGCATCGAGGCAGGCCTTGAAACGGCCATTCAGACCTCCGGGGACTCAAGTGTGTCGAATTCCGTCTTGGACAGACTTAACCGACGTACCTAGACTGAACCCGCTTTCCCTCATTCCCTGGAGAAAATCATGAGTCTCAAAGACAAGCTGCCCGGTAACAAGATCCTTGGTTTCGGTACTGCGCCGCTCGGCAACATGTTCCGCAACATCCCCGACGCGGAAGCCGCGGCCACCGTCGAAGCGGCATGGCAACACGGCATCCGTTATTTCGATTCGGCTCCGTTCTATGGCGCGGGCCTGGCGGAAATCCGCCTCGGCGATGCGCTGGCGAACCACCCGCGCGACGAATATGTCCTGAGCACCAAGGTCGGCCGCGTGATCCTCGACGAAATCGAAGACGTGTCGGCGCGCGATCTCGGCGAAAAGGGCGGCCTGTTCGAACACGGCCGGCCGAACCGCATCGTCAACGACTACACGGCCGACGCGACGCTGCGCTCGATCGAGGACAGCCTGAAGCGCCTGCGCACCGACCGCCTCGACATCGTCTGGGTGCACGACATCGCGCAGGACTTCTACGGCGACGAATGGCTCGCGCAGTTCGAGGTCGCGCGCAAGGGCGCGTTCCGCGTGCTGAGCAAGCTGCGCGAAGAAGGCGTGATCAAGGCATGGGGTCTCGGCGTGAACCGCGTCGAGCCGATCGAACTGGTGCTGGACCTCGCCGAACCGCAACCGGACGGCATGCTGCTGGCCGGCCGCTACACGCTGCTCGACCACGAGCGCGCGCTGCAGCGCGTGATGCCGGCGGCTGCCGCGCAGAACGTCGGGATCGTCGTCGGCGGCCCGTACAGCTCGGGCGTGCTCGCGGGCGGCACGCATTTCGAATACCAGAAGGCTTCGCCGGACATTCTCGCGAAGGTCGAGCGGATCAAGGCGATCGCCATGCGCTACGACGTGCCGATCAAGGCCGCCGCACTGCAGTTCTCGATGTCGCATCCGGCCACCGTCGCGGTGATTCCGGGCGCGAGCCGCCCGGAGCGGATCGCGGAAGACCAGGCAGCGCTGAACGTGGTGATCCCGGCCGACTTCTGGCGCGAAATGCGTGAACAAGGTTTGATTGCGGCCAACGCGCCGCTGCCGGCCGGTCGTTGATCCTGACGTCAATCCTGAAAGGTGATGGCATGGCACAGGCCAATACAAGCATCGAACTCCCGGCTTCGGCCGGGACGGTCTGGCAACTGATCGGCGGCTTCGGGTCGCTGCCCGACTGGCTGTCGTACATTCCGGCCAGCGAGCTGCGCGAAGGCGGGCGCGTGCGGCGTCTCGCGAACCCGGCCGGCGAGGCGATCGTCGAGCGGCTGGTCGCGTTCGACGAAGCGCAACGCAGCTACACGTACGCGATCCTCGAAGCGCCGTTTCCGGTCGTGAACTATCGCTCGACGCTGCGTGTGCGCGAAAACGGCCCGAACGCGTCGACCGTCGAATGGTCGGGCACGTTCACGCCGCACGGCGCGACCGACGACGACACCGTCAAGCTGTTCCGCGGGATCTACGAAGAGGGCCTCGCGGAACTGGCGAAGCGGTTCGCGGCGGCCTGACGGCAGCGCGACTCGACGCATCGCATCGCATTGCATCGCATCGCGTGAGCAGGAGCCCGGCGATATCGGGCTCCGTCAGCGCCTTCGTCGCGGGTTCAGGCTCGTGCCGAAGGCGTTGGCATGTTTGCTTCGCATGCGCGACCGCACCGATGTGCAGGCCCCCCGGCCATCCGCAGCGTTACTTTCCGGCCACCGCGACGACCTCTTCGCCGGTCAGGATTTCGCGGAAGATGCCGACCAGCGGCCGCAGGTTGACCTTGTGCCACGCGGCCCACAGCGGCGTGCGGTAACTGAACCACGGCAGCTCGCGCAGCACGACGCCTTCCGGCACCTGGTGACGCAGGCTCTGCTGGATCATCGTTACGCCGAGCCCGGCGGCGACGAGGCCGAGCGCCGCGAGCGGCTCGGTCGCTTCCACCGAAATGTCCGGCGAAAAGCCGGCTTTCGCGCACGCCGCGACGAACGCGCCGTGACGCGGCGCGCTTTCGTGCTGCGTCACGCCGATCCACGCCTGCGCGGCGAGATCGTCGGCGACGAGCGTCTTCTTCTTCGCGAGCGGGTGCCCGTCGGGCATCGCGAGCAGCATCGGATCGTTCAGCACCCGCATCGAATCGAGTTCGGGATCGTCGGGTGCAGGCGGCTCGGTGACAAGCGCGATGTCGAGGCTGCGTTCGCGCAAGCCTTCGAGCTGCGCGGCGGATTGATAGTTATACAGAGCGATGTGAACGGACGGGCGATCGGCACGCAGCGTCTTCAGCGCGCGCGGCAGCACGCCCGAGTGCGTGGCCGTTTCGAGGTAGCCGATGCACAGGCCGCCTTCGTCGCCGCGGCCGAGCCGGCGCGCGAGCGATTCGAGGCGGTTCGCGTGACGCAGGAACGCGTGCGTTTCGCTGAGGAACGTGCGGCCGTCACGCGTCAGACGAATGCGCTGCTGGCTGCGTTCGAACAGCGTCAGCCCGAGCTTTTCCTCGAGCTGCGCGATCTGGCGGCTGAGCGGCGATTGCGAAATGTGCAGGCGTTCGGCCGCACGGCCGACGTGTTCCTCTTCCGCGACCGCGATGAAATACTGAAGCTGGCGGATGTCGAGCATATAAGACCTTCGGGGACTCAAGTTCGACGAATTATGTCTTGGACAGACTTATGTGTGCAACCTAGACTGGGTTCACTTTCCTGTCAGACCCGGAGCAACTGATGAGTCTCAAAGACACGCTGCCGGCCGACAACCGGCTCGGTTTCGGCGCGGCGCCGCTCGGCAACATGTTCCGCGACATTCCCGACGAAGAAGCGATCGCCACCGTCGAAGCCGCGTGGGCGCGCGGTATCCGCTACTTCGATACCGCGCCGTCGTACGGCGCCGGCCTGGCCGAATCACGCCTCGGCGACGCGCTCGCCGGCCATCGCCGTGACGACTACGTCATCAGCACGAAGGTCGGCCGAATCGTGCTCGACGAAATGGAATACGCGAAGACGCGCGACTACGGCGAAAAGAGCGGGATCTTCGCGCATGGCCGCGCGAACCGGCTGGTGAGCGACTACTCGGCCGACGCGACGCTGCGCTCGATCGAGGACAGCCTGAAGCGCCTGCGCACTGACCGCCTCGACATCGTCTGGGTGCACGACATCGCGCAGGACATCCATGGCGACGAATGGCTCGCGCAGTTCGAGGCCGCGCGCAAGGGCGCGTACCGCGTGCTGAGCAAGCTGCGCGAAGAAGGCGTGATCAAGGCATGGGGCCTCGGCGTGAACCGCGTCGAGCCGATCGAACTGGTGCTGGATCTGGCCGAACCGCAACCGGACGGCATGCTGCTGGCCGGCCGCTACACGCTGCTCGATCACGAACGCGCGCTGCAGCGCGTGATGCCGGCGGCTGCGGCCCGCAACGTCGGGATCGTCGTCGGCGGCCCGTACAGCTCGGGGGTGCTCGTCGGCGGCGCGCACTTCGAATACCGGAAGGCGCCGCCCGACATCGTTGCGAAGGTCGAGCGCATCCGCGCGATCGCGGTGCGCTACGACGTGCCGGTCAAGGCGGCCGCGCTGCAGTTCGTGCTCGCGCATCCGGCGACGGCCGCGGTGATTCCGGGCGCGAGCCGGCCCGAGCGGATCGCGGAAGATTCAGCGGCACTGACGTTCGATATCCCCGCCGATTTCTGGCGCGAGATGCGCGAGCAGCAGCTCGTCGCGGCCGATGCGCCGCTGCCGATCGATCGCTGAGCGCCGGGCGGCGCGCGATCGTTCAGGCGACGGCCGTGTCGGCCGCATCGACTGTCGCGGGCGCTGCCGCCGCCGCGCCCGCCAGCCGCCGGTAACGCGCGAGCGCCCACAGCGGGAAGTACGCGGTATAGCCGTGATACTTCAGGTAGAAGATGCGCGGGAAGCCCGGCGCATTGTGGGAGCGATGCCACCAGAAACCGTCTTCCTGCTGCACCGACTGCAGATACGCGATGCCGCGCTTCACCGAATCGGATTCGCAGTCGCCGAACGCCATCTGCGCGAGCAGCGCCCACGCGGTGAAGTTCGACGTGCTCTCGCCGCCATTGGTGCCGCCCAGCTTCGGGTCGATGTAGCTGTCGTTCGTCTCGCCCCAGCCGCCATCCGCATGCTGCCGTGAACGCAGCCATTCGATCGCGCGTGCGATATACGGCTGCGACTTGTCCTCGCCGGCGAGCGCGAGGCCGGCCAGCACGCTCCACGTACCGTAGATGTAGTTCGTGCCCCAGCGGCCCCACCAGCTGCCGTCGGGCTGCTGCGTGCGCTTCACGTATTCGATGCAGCGCGCGAGCGACGCGCGTTCGTCCGCGCGTTTCGTCACGCCGAAGCACAGCAGCACGCGGCCCGACACGTCCTCGGTCGGCGGATCGAGCAGGGCGCCGTGATCGGCGAACGGGATCGCGTTCAGGTACATGCGGTCGCAGTCGGCGTCGAACGCCGCGAAACCGCCGTTGCGCGATTGCAGCCCGCGCATCCAGTCGAGCGCGCGCGCGACGCGCGTTGCATACGGATTCGTGCCGTCCGCGTTGCGATGCGTGCGGCCGCGGCGATCGAGCATCGCGGTGACGACCGCGGTGTCGTCGATGTCGGGGTAGTACGGGTTCGCGTACTGGAACGCCCATCCGCCCGGCTGGACCTCGGCCGGCGCGTTCTCGATCCAGTCGCCGCGCAGGTCGTTCACCTGGCGTTCGGCCAGCCAGTCGTACGCGCGCGCGATGCGTGCGTCGAGTGCGCGCCGCGCGTCGTCCGGCTCGCCGTCTTCCGGCACCGCCACGCCGCGCGCCTGCTCGAGCGCCATCGTGCTCCACGCGGTATCCCACACCGGCGACAGGCACGGCTGGCAATACATGCTGCCGTCCGGCCGCGTGACCAGCAGCTTTTCCAGCGCGTTCTCGCAATCGCGCCGCAGCGGATGATCGTCCGGGTAGCCGAGCACTTGCATCATCTGATAGCTGTACACGATCGGCGGGAAGATCCCGCCGAGCCCGTCCTCGCCGTTCATGCGCTCCGCGCACCACGCTTCGGCGTGGCGGATTGCGCGCTGCCGCAGGCCCTTCGGCATCAGCGGCTCGACATGACGCACCGTGCGGTCGAGCGCGAGGAACAGCTTGCGCATGCCGCGCGCCGGCGGGAAGTACCGGCGTTCTTCATCCGGCGGCGTGACGAACAGCTCGCGGATCGAGACGTTGCGCGGATTGCGGGCGCGCGCCTTCAGCGAGCACAGCACGAGCAGCGGCACCATCGTCGTGCGCGCCCAGTACGCGACCTTGTACATCGAGATCGGCACCCACTTCGGGAACAGCACGAATTCGATCGGCATGAACGGCGCCGCGCGCCACGGCACCTGGCCGAACGTCGCGAGCAGGATGCGCGTGAACACGTTCGAGCGTGCCGCGCCGCCGAGCTTCAGGATCGCGTCGCGCGCGCGGACCATGTGCGGCGCGTGCTCGCTGTCGCCGGCCGCCTTCAGCGCGAAGTACGCCTTCACGCTGCACGACACGTCCGGATCGCCGTCGACGTACAGTGCCCAGCCGCCGTGCGTGTCGAGCCGCTGGTTCGCGCGCAGGTAGCGCGCCATCCGCTCCTGGCGGAGGTCGTCGATCTTGTCCATGAAATGCATCATCAGGATGTATTCCGCGGTGATCGTCGCGTCGGATTCGAGTTCGAAACACCAGCTGCCGTCGGGCTGCTGGAGACGCACGAGGGCGTCGCGTCCACGGGCGATGGCGGTGTCGAGCGCGGACCAGGGGGAGGGGGTGGATCGAGTCATGCGGCGGATCATACCATCCAGCCGGAATGTTTATATCGAGACGCCCGGTGCTAACATCCGCATCATGAAAAAGCACCTCGAACCCGCGCCGCACGATGTGGCCGAGCCTGTCGAACCGGCTGCCGTGGCCGGTGCGCGGGCGCCTGAAGCATCGTCGGCGCCGGCCGTCGCCACCGCCGGCGTGCGTCGGAAAAAAGCTCCGGACCAGGTGCGCGCGCAGCTGCTGGCGGCCGCATCGGAAATCGCGACACATCACGGCGTGGCCGCATTGACGCTCGATGCGGTGGCCGAGCGCGCCGGCGTGACGAAGGGCGCGTTGCAGTATCACTTCGCGAACAAGCAGGGGCTGCTGGATGCGCTGTTCGGTCAGGCGACCGGGCGGTTCGCCGCGCAGATGGCCGAGCGGGTGGCGGCGGATGCCGGTGGCGCCGGTGCGGCGGCGCGGGCCTACATGCACGCGGTGCTCGACGAGTCGCAGCCGGTCGCGAGTACCGATGTGCTGCGCGTACTTGTCGCGTCGATGATTACCGACCAGGACACGCGCGAACGATGGTCGGTGCCGATGCGGGAATGGACGCGCCCCGACCCGGTGCCGCTCGAGCAGGCCGCGACGCTGATGATCTGCCGGCTCGCCGCCGACGGGCTATGGATTTCGCAGTTGCTCGACAGCGTCGAGATCTCCGCCGAATTGCGCGCGGAGATCGAGCGGCAACTCGACGCGATGAGCCATGGCGCGTTTCCGAAGGGGCGCGACGGGGCCGCGTGACGCGTGACGCATGCGCTGCGGCGTCAGGCCGCGTTCGCGCACCGGCCCGGCGGCGCGATCAGAACTGCGCCTGCAGCGTGACCGCCCTGGCATCGCGCCAGACGGTCAGCGGCACCACCGTGCCCTTGGCGGTCGCATGCACGGCGTCGGCCAGGTCGGCCATCTTCTTGAGCGGGCGATCGCCGAACCGGATCAGCACGTCGTAGTTCTTCAGGCCGGCGCGATCGGCGACGGTGCCGGGCAGCACACCGAGGATCTGCAGCGCGCCGCCGGGGAGCTTCATGCCCGACTGTACCCGCTCGTCGAGGTCGACGAAATGCACGCCGAAGCCCATCGGGCGGCCTCTCAACTCTTCCGGCACCAGACGGCGGTCGTTCGGAATGCTGGCAAGAAAGCGCGACAGGTACGCGGCCGGAATCCGGATCCTGAAGACCTTGTCGGCCGCGTCGTAGTCCGAGAGGCTGAGCACGAGGTCGGTCCCGCTGATCTCGTAGGTCTTCAGGTTGAGGCGGTCCAGCAGGATGAAGATGCCGCCGTTGACGGGCCAGGTCTTGCCGCCATCGGCTGCCGTGTTCCAGTATCCGGTGTCGTTGTAGCCACCGCCGTTCAGCGTCGGAATCACGACGGGGAGGTCCGGCTGCCGGTAGCGGGTGCCGAATTTCCCGTAGTCGCGCACGGTATTGAAATTCCACTTCTGCTTCGTATGGAAGGCGACGGCCAGCCCCAGTACGGAATCGACGCCTTGCGGAGACTGGACCAGCGTCAGTTGCGCGTCGACGATGCCCTGGTCGGCCGATAAACCCGAATCGCTGATGGTCAATACCGGGGAATCGTAGCGGGTGTAATCCGGGAAACGCTCGGACAGCCACGTATAAACAGGCGGCGCGGCCTTTTCCTGCGCCCGTGCCGCCTGCGCGGCGAATAACGACATTGCCAGCAGGCCGGCAAATACAAAACCACGTTTCATTTCGGAATGCCCTCTCTTTGGTTTTCTGTTATCTGAATGGACGTGGCGCGGGCCGCCACGGAACTCCATATCTGTTTTCCGGCAAGGGTATCAGTTTCAAGCCTGCGGGTTGAAGTATGCCGTTTCCAACTCGCTTGCCCGCAATCGGGCCGCTGGTTATTCTGACGCGCATGACCCATTCGCCAATCCGTTCGATTATTCGCGCCGCGATATTGCCGGCGGGGTAGCGATCGACTGAATGGATATCGTCACAACCCGCCTGGAAGGCGGGTTTTTGCTTTCCGGGCATTCGACGGAGAACCTGGAAATGCAGACGAAGTCACTTCACGCGACGGCATCGGACGATGCCGTGTTGCTCCACATGGTATGCGGCAAGATCGCTTCCGGAAAATCGACGCTCGTCGCGCGGCTCGCGAGCGCCGGGCCGGTCGTTGCGATCAGCGAAGACGCGTGGCTCGCGCATCTTTATCCGGACGAGATCCTGTCGATCGACGACTACGTCCGGTGTGCACGGCGCGTCGGCAACGTGATTGCGGATCAGGCCCGCGCGGTGCTGCAGGCCGGCGTGTCGGTGGTGCTGGATGTGCCGTTCAATACCGTCGCCGCGCGCGCATGGGGGCTCGCCGTTTCGCAGGCCGCCGGCTGCGGCCATCGGCTGCATTACGTCGACGTCAGCGATGCCGTTTGCAAGGCGCGGCTGCGCGCACGCAACGCGCGAGGCGACCATCCGTTCCAGGCATCGGACGCCGAGTTCGACAGGATGACGCGGTACTTCGTCGCGCCGGCGGCGTCGGAAGGGTTGAACATCGTCGCTTATGACGAAGCCGGCGTCGTCAGGCCGGGTTCGTAGAGGAGGCCCGTCGATCGTCCGCCCGGACGGGCGCGAAACCGCTCATCGTCGATTGAACCCAGGGCGTTCCGGCCGGCGGCGGCATGCCCTTTGCAGCGCGCCGGAGCCGGAGGAGAATACCCGCGGAAATCTCTTCGGAGGCTGCCCGACATGGCCCGATTTCAGCCCGACGGATGGCATACCGTCACGCCCCGCATCGTGGTGCCGGATCCGGAACACCTGATCGAATTCATGCGATCGGTGTTTCACGCCCAGGGCGCGTTTCGACCCGGGTTGCCCGCGGAAATCCGGATCGGCGATTCCGTCGTGATGGTCAGCGGCGAAGACGGCCTGCGCGATCCGATGCCCGCGTTTCTGTACGTCTATGTCGAGGATGCCGACCTGACCTATCGGCGGGCGCTCGCGGCACACGCGGTCCCGCTCGAAGCGCCGGCCGACATGCCGTATGGCGACAGGCGGGCAATGGTGAAAGACCGCTGGGGAAATACATGGCAGATCGCCACACATCAGCGCGATCTCCCGGTTGACGAGATTCGTTCACGGCTGGCCGGCGGTGGTTAGATACCTGTCGGGACGCGTCGAGCGATTCGCGTGCCTCGCGTTCCTCGTGTTCCGCCCGACGCTCGCGGAAAGTGACCCACGCAATCGTTGGTACTGCTTGGCGCACGAGTCGAGCGCACCTTTCTGCTTCCTTTGTCGCAATCGTCAAGATTCGCGTCGCGTGCGGATAAAACCTCCCGGTTCCACCCGCCGTTAACCCGTTCGCAGCCCATGCGCCGCGTGTTGCGACACGGCGCGCGTCTTTCGTGATCCGGAATCCACATCCGCCGCTGGCCGCGCCCGGCCGGTGCAAGGGAACGTCATGCGAAAACAACTCACTATCCGTGGTGGCCTCGTCGCGACCATCGCGGGCTATACCGTGCTGCTCGTGCTGGTGGTCGGCGCATGCATCGCGGCCCTCTATATGGGCAACGGTTCGCTCGAGGCGATGTACCGCGACGACACCGCGTCGCTGCTGCACCTGAAGACCAGCTCCGAGCGCATGCTCGTGCTGCGCGAACGGATGAGCGACGTCGCGCAGGTCATCAGCGCCGGTCGGTCGGCGAAGGAAGAGGTCGCGAAAGTCCACGCGCTCCTCAAGCAGAGCAACGACGAACTGGAGGCCTACGCGCGCCTGCACGCGCGCAACGCCGACGAACAGGCGCTGTTCGACACGCTGCAGAATCGCCGTCGTGCCCTGCTCGACGGCGTCTTTCTGAAGGCGCTCGCGCAACTCGACGGCGACGACGCGTTCGGCTTCCTCGACACACAACGCACCGCGCCGCCCGCCCTGTTCACCGCGTACCAGGAGGCGATCGATGCGCTCGAATCGTTCCAGGTCGCGCGTGAAAAGGCGCGCTACGAGGCGGCCGGTGTCCTTTTCCACAGGATCGTGTGGGGGATGGTCGCGGTCGCGGTGCTCGCGCTCGTCGTCGGCTTCGTGGCGCAGCGCGTGCTCGCGAAGGCGATCATCGAGCCGATCAGGCTCGCGGTCGGCCAGTTCGAAAAGATCTCGAAGGGCGACCTGACCGGCACGGTCGTCGTGCCCGGCGAGAACGAGATGGCGTATCTGCTGCATGCGCTGAAGCGGATGCAGGACGGCCTCGTCGACACCGTGAACCAGGTGCGCACGAGTACGGAGACGATCGTCGGCGACGTCCGCACGATCGCGAGCGGCAACGTCGACTTGTCGGCGCGTACCGAGCAGCAGGCCGTTTCGCTGCAGCAGGCGGCGGCGAGCGTCGAGCAGTTGACGGCGGCCGTGCGCCAGAACGCGGACAACGCGCGCGATGCCCGCACCTACGTCGAGGGCGCGGCAGGCATCGCGTCGCGCGGCGGCGACGCGATGCAGCGCGTCGTCGAGACGATGTCGGCGATTTCGCACAGTTCCGCGAAGATCTCCGGGATCGTCGGCGTGATCGAGAGCATCGCGTTCCAGACCAACATCCTCGCATTGAACGCCGCCGTCGAAGCCGCGCGCGCGGGAGAGCAGGGGCGCGGCTTCGCGGTCGTCGCGACCGAGGTGCGCGGGCTCGCGCAGCGCTGCGCGTCGGCGGCGAAGGAAATCCGCGAGCTGATCGGCCATTCCGCGCAGCGCGTCGAGGACGGCAGCGGTCTCGTCGCCCTGGCCGGCTCGGCGATGGCCGAGCTCGTCGCCGCGGTCGAGCGCGTCAACACGATCATGAGCGACACCAGCCACGCGTTCGAAGAGCAATCGTCGGGCATCGAGCAGGTGAACGCCGCGGTCATCCAGATGGAGCAGGCGATGCAGCGCAATGCCGCGCTGGTCGAGGAGGCCGCGGCCGCCGCGCTGTCGCTCGACGAACAAGGCGCGCGGCTGAGCGCGGCGGTCGCGCAGTTCCGTCTGCGTGACGACGCGCTTGCGTGATGCATCGAGGCGGGCACCGGATCGCCGTGCCGCGCTCGCGGCACGACACGGTGCGGACGTCGTCGAAGCAGCACACTTCTGGTGCGGACATCCTGATCGCCGATATTGACGCAACCGATGCGCCGGCACGATGAGGAACCGGATCCGGGCGAGCGTCGAACCCGATGCGACGCCGTTCGCGTTCAGTGCCCGCGACGCGGCGACGGCGGCGCGGCGACGCCTGTCGGCAAGGGCGGCAGCGCGATTGCCGCCAGGTTCTCCACAGGGTTATGCACGGAAATTGTGGATAAGTCGGAGGACGGTGCATAACTGCCGACGCGTTCCTGAACGCGGGGGTTGCAATGTGACATCGCGCGGCGCGAATTGCTTTGCTGGAAAGATCGTTTAGTGGCCGAGGCGGATCGGAATAGCATGACGACTCCCCTCAACCGGCCGTCGCATGCGAGGCCGATGATTGCGACCGTACCGGCCCGACCATGACGACACTGAACGACTATCTCGAACAGAAGCGCGACGCCTGGCTCGCGAAAAAGGATGCCGCGCGCAACGATCCGGAATTCAAGGCGACGCCGCTGAAAGCGACCGTGCGTGCACTGGGCCGCAGCGGCGTGCGCGAGATCCGCATTCGCGATTTCCAGGTGATCAGCGACAGTCCGCCCGATTTTGCCGGCTACAACCTCGGGCCGGCGTCGCCTGAGTTGCAACTCGGCGTGCTCGGCAGTTGCCTGACGCACATCACGCTGATCCAGGCCGCGGAGCGTGGCCTGAAGATCGACTCGATCGAAGTCGAGGTGACCGGCGACCAGCATCCGCTCGCGCAGCAGCCGGGCTTCGAGCATGTGCCGGTGTTCCCGCACAACCTCCGCTACACGCTCGATATCGTGTCGCCCGAACCGCCGGAGACGATTCGTGCACTGCATCAGGCGGTCGAGGCCGTGTGCCCGATCTTCAACCTGTTGACGCTGCCGCAGACGATCGACGGCGAATTGCGGCATACGCACGGTTGAGCACGGTTGATGTGCGTCGGTGCACCGGCGCGTCGCGGCATTGCATGGGGCTGCGACGTGAGCGGGCACGCTCGATCTCCCGCGCACCCTGTTGGGGCGCCGATACGACGGCGATGCTCGCCGCACGCGCGTGACACTGCGGATGCGTTGCCCTGGCGTTGAACGTGTGCCGGATCGGGGTCGGGAGATGCCGGCGACGAATCGGTGATGAATCAGTCCGGAATCAGCCCGCGCGAATTCCGGATTCCTCATGCGGGTTGCCGTGCGTCAAACGCTTCGCTCCGCCGGCACGATCCTGAAGATGCTGGAACGCGTCCAGCAGCCGCGCGCGCAGCACGGCCAGCGACGGGTCGCGGCGGTCGCGCGGTCGTGCGGCCTCGACGTGGATCTCGTCGTCGACGCGGCCCGGGTCGGGCGCGAGCATCAGCACGCGATCACCCAGGTACAGCGCTTCGTCGAGATCGTGCGTGACGACGATCGCGGCCATCCGGTGCCGCGCGACGACATCGAGCAGCAGCGTCTGCAACCGCATCCGGGTCATCGCGTCGACCGCGCTGAACGGTTCGTCGAGCAGCAGCAGATCCGGTTCGCCGAACAGCCCGCGCGCGATCGCGGCGCGCTGGGCCATCCCGCCCGACAACGTGGCCGGCAATTGCCGGGCGACGCCGGCAAGGCCGACTTCGTCGAGCAGCCGGGCGACGGCCGGCGCGCGCCCGCCTCGCGGGCCGGCCGCAAAGCCGACGTTGTCCGCGATCGATAACCACGGCAGCAGTCGCGGCTCCTGGAAGATCACGCCGACGCGCGGGGAGGGGCCGTCGAGCGCGACGCCTCCCAGCTTCACGCTGCCGCGGAAATCCGTGTCGAGGCCGGCGACGATCCGCAGCAGCGTGCTCTTCCCGCATCCGCTCGGGCCGACCACGCAGACGATCTCGCCGCGCGTGACCTGCAGCGGGACGTCGGCGAGGATCGTGCGGTCGCCGTAATACTTGCGGGTGATGCGCAGGTCGAGCAGCGGTGTTGCCGCGTCCGCTGCCGTGTGTGAGGAAGCGCGCGTGCTCATGTCGACGCCTTGCGTTTCGCGTGATCGAATGCGTCGCGCCAGCCGAGCCAGTGCGACTCGATGCGTGCCATCGCGCCGTCGGTCAGCTTGCCGAGCAACGCCAGCAGAAGGATCGCGCCGAACACGAGATCGGGCCGCCCGGTCTCGCGGCCGTCGCTCAGCAGGAAGCCGAGGCCGCGCGTGGCCGCGATCAGCTCCGCGGCGACCATGAACATCCACGCGAGGCTGAGGCCGGTACGCAGGCCGGTGACGATCTGCGGCAGCGCGGCCGGCAGCAGGATTCGCCGGAACAGCGCGAGCGGGCCGAGCCGGTACACGGCGCCAAGCTCGACGAGCTTGCGGTCGACGTCGCGAATGCCGGAGACCACCGCGAGATGGACGGGGAAGAATGCGCCGATGGCGATCAGCGTGATTTTCGGTGCTTCATCGATGCCGAGCCACAGCAACAGCACCGGCACCCACGCGAGCGACGGAATCGCGCGCAGCGCCTGGAACGTCGGTTCGAGCAGCGCGTCGATCCGTCGGCTCAGGCCCATCGCCGCGCCGACGGCGAGCGCGAGTACGGCGCCGGCCGCGAAACCGGCCGCGACCCGCAGCGTACTCGCGCCGACGTGGCGCGCCACGCGCGTGATGCCCATGCCGGCGAGCGTGGCGAGAATCTCGCTCGGCGCCGGAACGAGATGGTCCGGCAGCCAGCCCTGGCGCACGACGACCTCCAGCAACGCGAGCACCGCGAACGGCAGCGCGAGGCCTGCGAGCCGCCATCGGCGAAGCGGATCGCGCCGGCCGGCGCGTGGCGACGCGGGGCGGCGAGGCGCGAGCGTGTCGTCGCGGGCGGCGCTGTTCGTCATGGGCGGCAGGCTCAGTGCGAAGCGGCGACGAGCGGGCGCACGAACGCCGGATCGATCAGCGTATCGACGATCTTCGCGGGATCGACGCCGGGCTTGGTCAACTGCTCGGCCGTCAGCACCGGCGCGGCCGCCTTCAGTGCCGCGCGCTGCGTTTCGCCGGGTACGGGGTCGCTGAAGTCGTTGCGCTGAAGTTGCAGTTTCGCCACCGGCAGCGACACCTTCGATTCGTCGGCGACGATCTGCGCGGTGTCGGCCGGATGCGCGACGATCCACTGCCGCGCGCGATCGTAGACCTTCAGTACGCGCGTGACCGCTTGCGGGTACTGGCTGGCGAAGGCATCGCGGACGTTCAGGAAACCGTAGGTATTGAACGCGACGTTGCGGTAGAGGAGGCGGGCGCCGTCGTCGAGCTGCGCCGCGGCCATGTGCGGATCGAGGCCGGCCCACGCATCGACCTGGCCGTTCGCGAGCGCGGTGCGCCCGTCGGGATGCTGCAGGTTGACGATCTCGACGTCGTCGCGGGTCAGGCCGACCGTATGCAGTGCGCGCAGCGTGAACAGGAACGGATCGGTGCCGCGCGTCGCGGCGATTTTCTTGCCCTTCAGGTCCGCGAGCGAGCGGATCGGCGAATCCTTGCGGACCACGAGCGCGGTCCACTCGGGGCGCGAGAACACGTAGACGGTATGGATCGGGTTGCCGTTCGCGCGTGCGAGCACCGACGCGAGACCCGCGGCGGAACCGAAGTCGACCGCACCGCTGTTCAGGTATTCGAGTGCGCGATTGCTGCCCAGGCTCAGCACCCAGCGAATCGACGTGCGGTCGGCCTTGAATTCGTCCTCGAGCCAGCCGAAGTGGCGGATCACCAGGCTCTCCGGCGAGTAGTACGCGTAGTCGACGCGGATTTCCGCGGGCGTCGCCGCGCGTGCGTGCACCGAGACGAGGCCGGCGAACGCGGCAATGACGAGGGCCGCGGATTGCCATGCGCGGGACCAGGACAGCTTCATCGGGGATTCTCCGGAAGAACGGCAACGAGCCGGGGACAGGCAGGGTGACCGGCTAATGTAGCGAAGCCGCGGGGTTTCGGTAACGAAGAAATCCGCGATTGAACATGCGCGTTGCTGATAAGCGCGAGCGGCGGGCAACTTTATGACGCGGGTCGATTAATTTATCGGTTTATATCGCTTGGGAGAACCGGATCGGAAGAACAGAATGCCTGCTGCCGGAGCTCGACGGCGTTGCGTGTCGAGAGGCGTGCAGTTGCGAAGGGTCGTTACCGGCCGCGATTGAACACGCACGACTTCCGGCTTCATGCGGACATCGCCGGCCCGTCGGCGGAAAACAAAGGAGTGCGATGAGTTCGATCGACCTGAATGCCGTCACCCCGGCTTCCTCCCCCATTCGCTCGGCAAGCGACGTCGCGCGCCTGATCAACACGGTGGACAGCTCCGTCAGTCATGCCCGGATGATCGTGCTGCTGGCGCTCGGCGGCGTCTTTCTCGATGCATACGACCTGACGACGCTGTCCTACGGGATCGACGACGTGGCGCGCGAATTCGGCCTGACACCCGCGCTGACCGGGCTGGTCGGGTCGGCGATCATGATCGGGACGATCTTCGGCAGCCTGATCGGCGGATGGCTGACCGACAGGATCGGCCGTTATCAGGTGTTCATGGCCGACATGCTGTTTTTCGTGGTCGCGGCGATCGCGGCCGGTCTTGCGCCCAATGTATGGGTGCTGATCGCCGCGCGCTTCGTGATGGGGCTCGGTGTCGGCATCGACCTGCCCGTCGCGATGGCGTTTCTCGCGGAATTCTCGAAGTTCAACGGTCGCGGCAACAAGGCGTCGCGGCTCGCCGCGTGGTGCCCGATGTGGTACGTGGCGTCGTCGGCGTGCTTCCTGCTGATCTTCGGGCTGTATTTCCTGCTGCCTGCCGAGCACGCGGGATGGCTTTGGCGCGCATCGCTGATCTTCGGCGCGGTGCCGGCCCTCGTCATCATCCTGTTCAGGAACGGCTTCATGAACGAATCGCCGCTGTGGGCCGCGAACCAGGGCGACCTGGCCAATGCCGCGAGGATCCTGCGCGAGTCGTACGGGATTCACGCACACGAGGCGGAGGACGCACGGCGCGCGCCGTGCCAGCCGCCCGTGCGCATTCGCGTGCTGTTCCAGCGCCCGTACCTGGGGCGCACGATCGTCGCCAGCGTGATGAACCTGTGCATCCCGTTCGAATACACGGCGATCGCATTCTTCCTGCCGTCGATCCTGTCGCAGTTTCTCGGTGCGGGCGTGTTCGAAACGATCGCGGCGTCGCTGGCGCTGAACGTGCTGTTTGCGTTCACCGGCGGTTTGCTGGGCATGCGCCTGGCCCATCGCCATGCGTCGCGCCATGTCGCGATCGCCGGTTTCGCGCTCCAGTTCGTCGCGCTCGTGGCGCTCGCGCTGGCCGGGCATCCGCATGGCGCACTCGCGATCGGCTTCGTGCTGCTGATGCTCGGCACCTGGCTGTTCGCCGAAGGTTTCGGGCCCGGCGCGCAGATGATGATCTATCCGACGCTGTCGTATCCGGCGTCGATCCGCGGCACCGGTGTCGGCTTCGGGCGGTCGCTGTGCGGCATCGGCCAGGCGCTGGCGCTGTTCGTGCTGCCGATCCTGCAGGCGCGTCTCGGCACGGACATGTTCTGGGTCGTCGCGATCAGCGCCGCGACGCCGATCGTGTTCCTGCTGATCGTGCGTTTTGAACCGACGGCGCGGGACATCGACGACGACGGCGCAGAGTGAAGGCGGTCGGGATCGTTCGTCGGCTGGAAAACGCGCGCGCTTTCTTTAGCGCACGCGTCGTCGTTACCGCGATATCTGCATTGCTGTCGATGCGCGAGTGCGCAGCCGGAACGCGCGGCGGAGCCGCAGCGCGTTTCTTCGAGTGAGGAGGAGAGCAGCGATCGGGCGAGGTGTCGGGCGAGCGGCCCGACGCACCGGTTGCTGCCTGTCGTGAAGCCGGCCGGCCCGCACACGGGCCGACCAGCCGCCGCGATGCCGTCCGCTCAGGCCGCTACCCGCTCGGCATCGCGCTTGACCTGCTCGATGTCGCGGAACTGCGCGGCCGGGTGTTCGTCCGGCAGCCGCGCCGACCCGCCGAACAGTTTCTCGCGCAGCGTGCCCGGCGCATAGCCGGTCGGATACACGCCGCGCCGCTGCAGTTCGGGGACGAGATGACGCACGACGTCCTCGAAGGTTTCGTGCGCGACCGCATACGCGAGGTTGAAGCCGTCCACGTCCGTGGCGGCGACCCATTCCTGCAGGATGTCCGCGACGGTCGCCGCCGAGCCGACGAACACCGGGCCCAGGCCGCCGATGCCGCCCCAGGCCGCCAGTTCCTCGATCGTCCATGCGGTGTCGCCGCCCGACAGATGCTCGACCGCCGACACGATCGCATTCGTCTCGACGCGCCGGACGGGATCGTTCGGCGCGTACTGGCCGAAGTCGATGCCGGTCCAGCCGGACATGAATACCAGCGAGCCGTCGTACGACACGTACTTGCGATATTCGTCGAACTTGGCCTGCGCCTTCTCGTCGGTTTCGTCGACGATCACGGTGACGAGGTTGTAGATCAATACCTTGCTCGCATCGCGCCCCGCGGCGGTGGCCTGCGCGCGCACGTCGGCCACGTAGCGCGCGAGCTGCGCGCGGGTCGGCGCGGCGACGAACACGCATTCGGCATGCTGCGCGGCGAACGCCTTGCCGGGGCCGGACGCGCCGGCCTGGAACAGCACCGGCGTGCGTTGCGGCGACGGCTCGCACAGGTGGTAGCCGGGCACGTCGAAGAAGCGGCCCTTGTGGCCGATCTCGTGCACCTTCTCCGGATGCGTGAACACGCGGCCGTCGCGGTCGCGCACTACCGCGCCGTCTTCCCAGCTCCCTTCGAACAGCTTGTACAGCACCTCGACGTATTCGGCCGCGACCGCATAACGGTCGTCGTGCGTGCGCAGGCCGTGGTCACCGATGTTCTTCGCGCCGCTTTCGAGGTAGGACGTGACGATGTTCCACGCGAGCCGGCCCTTCGTGTGATGATCGGCGGTCGACAGCCGGCGCGCGAACGTGTACGGGTGTTCGAACGTCGTCGACGCGGTGATGCCGATGCCGAGATGCTCGGTCGCCATCGCGATCGGCGCGGCGAGCTGCAGCGGATCGTTGACCGGGATCTGCGCGGCCTGGTGCAGCGCATGATAGTTGCTGCCCTTGTAGACGTCGTAGTAGCCGATCACGTCCGCGATGAAGATCGCGTCGAAGATCCCGCGCTCGAGCACGCGGGCGAGGTCGGTCCAGTAGTCGAGATCCTTGTACTGCCACGACCGGTCGCGCGGATGGGCCCACAGCCCGGGCGACTGGTGGCCGACGCAGTTCATCTCGAACGCGTTGAAGCGGATGGTCTTGCCGGTCTTGCTCATTGGGCGGCTCCGGTTTCTGCTTGCGTGCCCGCGCCGTTGCCGACCTGCCAGACGAACGGCGGCGTGCGCCCGTTGATGACCCAGTCGCCGACGATCCGCGCCTTGTAGACGAGCGGATTGTGCGATGACACGGTGCGCGCGTTGCGCCAGTGGCGGTCGAGCGCCGTCGTGCTGCGGGTGGCGGACGCCCCGAGCGCGTCGAACAGGTGCGTCGCCGCACGCAATACGAGTTCCGACACGACGAGCTGGCTCTGCGCGGATTCGATCTCGGCCGCGACGTTCGCGTCGTGCTCGGCCGCCGTGTCGCCGCCGAAGTGCGCTTCGTAGGCCCGTTGCAGCGGCTGCGCGGCGCGCTGCGCGAGCGCGTCGGCCGCGTAGGCCCACGACGCGATCTCGCCGACCACCTGCTGCAGCTGCGCGTCGTCGCCCGCACGCGATGCGTTGCCGTGGCTGTACACGCGGGTGCGGTGGCGCACCAGCTCGCCGGCGTCGCGCACGATCGCGTGGCCGATGCCGGCCAGCGTCGCGACGTGGAAGAGCTGGTAGAACGCGGTCTGGTACTTGAAGCGTCGCGCGAAGTCGATCACGTCCCGTGCGTCGACCGTCGCGTCCTCGAAGCGCGTGGTGCCGCTGCCGGTCGTCGTCTGGCCGAAGCCGTCCCAGTCGTCTTCGCGGATCACGCCGGGCTGCGCGGTCGCGACGGCGACGATCACGTCGCTGCCGTCGCTCGCGCGTTGCGCGAACACGTCGATCCAGTCGGCAAACAGGCTGCCGGTGCTGTAGAACTTCCGGCCGTTCAGCACGAGCCGGCCGTTCTTTTCCGACACCTTCGTGATGGTCTGGCCGAGCGACACGTCGCCGGTCTCGGTCCACGCATTGCCGACGAGCTGGCCGCTCGCGAAGCGGTCGAACCACGTCTGTCGATCGGCGCCGGGCGGCGCGTTCAGCCAGTCCTCGACGAACGCGAAGTGCCCGCGCAATGCCTGCGGCAGATTGGAATCGGCGGCGGCGAGCTCGGTCAGCAACTGGAACAGCTGCGGCAGCGATGCGCCGGCGCCGCCGTCGCGCACGGGCAGCCGGACGGCGCCGAAGCCGGCGGCCTTCAGCCAGCCGATCGCCTCGTGCGGCAGTTCGCGGCGGCGTTCGCGTTCCGCGGTGCCGGCCGCGATGCGTTCGAAGATCGGCCTGAAGCGGCTGGCAAGCGCGTCATAGTCGGTGCCGGTGGAAAGTTCGGTTGCGGCGGGAGATGAAGTCATGCGGTGGTCCTTGAAAGGCGGGGGCCGTCGATGCCGGCAGGCCAGTATAGGAAGCACGATGCGGACGATCCAATAACGGATTCGTACATCCTTATCGCTGCCGGGCATTACGCGGGCGACGCGCCGTGGCATCGATGCCGGGGTGTCGATATCGCTGCTGGCGCGCGGTTTTTTGCGCGCGGCGTGCCGCATCGTTTGCCGTTCAAAGGAATATCGTTGTGCGAATCGCTCGGTTTGCCGGCGCTCGGGGCGCTGCTAGATTGAACGTTTCCGTCAACCAGCAGGAGAGCCCGATGTCAGAGACGAGCGCCACGATCCAGGAACGACCGGCCGATACGCAACCGCAGGCGGCCAGCGTGATCGCCGACGACGCACAGGCCATCGCGGCCGCGCATGCGCTTGCGCAACGGCTCGCGCAAGGCGCGGCCGAGCGCGACCGGGAGCGCCGGTTACCGCGCGACGAGATCGAATGGTTCTCGCAGTCGGGGCTGTGGGCCATCACGGTGCCGAAGGCTTATGGCGGTGCGGGCGTCTCGCATGTGACGCTGACGGAGGTGGTGAAGATCGTCGCGGCGGCCGATCCGTCGCTCGGGCAGTTGCCGCAGAATCATTTCGGGCTGGTCGACGTGATCGCGCTGACCGGCACCGACGCGCAGAAGCGTCTCTTCTTCTCGGAAGTGCTGAGCGGCAAGCGGTTCGGCAACGGCTTTTCGGAGAAGGGCACGAAACACGTGCTCGACCTGAAGACGCGCGTGCGCCGGGACGGCGACGATTACGTCGTCGACGGCACCAAGTTCTATTCGACCGGAGCGCTGTTCGCGCATTACGTGCCGGTGCTCGGCCTCGACGACGAGCGCCGCGCGTGGCTCGCCTACATCCGCCAGCCGGCGCCGGGGCTGACCGTGATCGACGACTGGTCGGGATTCGGGCAGCGGACCACCGCGAGCGGCACGGTCGTGCTCGACAACGTGCGCGTGCCAGCGTCGCACGTGCTGCCGGCGCAGCGCGTGTCGGACCTGCCGACGCTGAACGGCCCGCTGTCGCAGATCATCCAGGCCGCGATCGACGCGGGCATCGCCAGGGCCGCGCTCGACGATACGCTGGCGTTCGTGCGCACACGCACGCGGCCGTGGGTCGACAGCGGCGTCGAGCGCGCGGCGGACGATCCGTTGACGATCCGCGAGATCGGCCATCTGCACATTCAGCTGCATGCGGCGGAGGCGTTGCTCGAGCGCGCGGCGCGCACGCTCGACGAGATCGCGGCGCGCGGCGACGTGACCGAGGATGACGTCGCGCGCGCGTCGGTGGCGGTGGGCGAGGCGAAGGTGCTGACGACGGAGATCGCGCTGCTCGCGGGCGAGAAGCTGTTCGAGCTGGCCGGCACGCAGGCGACGCTTTCCGAGCACAACCTCGACCGGCACTGGCGCAATGCACGCACGCATACGCTGCACGATCCGGTGCGCTGGAAATATCACCTCGTCGGCAACTACTACCTGAACGGCGTGCGCCCGGCGCGCCATGCGTGGAATTGAATCCGTTGCGATCGTGGCTGTTTCGCCCGGCGATGATTGATTGAACCGCCGCGGTCTGATGCATCCACACGATCTTGTGGCGAACCCGGCACCGCGTTCGACGCGCAGGCGCCGGGATCAACGGCGGATCGGGCTGTCAACCGTGTGCCGTGCGGCACTTGCGGCGATAATCGGCATCCCGACCTCGACTGCCGCCCCTCATGACCCTCCCTGCGTTCGCACCCTTTCAGGATCTGGCCAAGGCCCTGCTGGCTCACTGGAGCGGCGCCGACGGCGACGGTTCCCACGACACTTCGCATCTGCAACGCGTGTGGAAGAACGCGGCCGCGATCCACGCGAAGGAGGGCGGCGATGCCGAGGTGCTGTTCGCGGCGACATTGCTGCACGACTGCGTGGCGGTGGAGAAAGATTCCCCGCTTCGCGCGCAGGCATCGCGGCTGTCGGCGCAAAAGGCCGGGCAGGTGCTGAAGTTGCTGGATTGGCCGGACGCGAAGATCGACGCCGTTGCTCACGCGGTCGAGGCGCACAGCTTCTCGGCCTGTGTCGTGCCGACGACGCTCGAAGCAAAGGTGTTGCAGGACGCCGACCGGCTCGATGCGATCGGCATGGTGGGCGTCGCGCGGTGCTTTTATGTCGCGGGCCGGATGGGCAGCGCGCTGTACGACCCGGCCGATCCGCACGCATCGGAACGGGAACTCGACGACACGCGTTTCGCGATCGATCACTTCCGCACGAAACTGCTGAGGCTTTCAACCGGTTTCCAGACCGTCACCGGTACCCGGATGGCGATCGTTCGTCGCGACCGGTTGCAGCGCTTTCTCGACGAATTTGCAGACGAGATATGATCCGGCCGCGCGTGACGAAGCGGCCCGGTACTATCGGCGCATGGAGCGCGTGCTGGCGGATCGCGAGTTTCTGGCCGGCGCGTATTCGTACGCCGACATCGCGTTCTACATGGCGCAGTTGTTCGGTGCGCGCAAGGGCGCACCGATGACGGATGAAACGCCGCGCCTGCTCGCGTGGCGCGAGCGGATGATCGCGCGTCCCGCCGTGCGCAAGGTCGCCGGTGCGATGGCTGGGTATCTCGCCTCGATCGGAGAGGCGGTTCCCGATTTTCTTCGCGGGGTCGATTCGCTGCTGTCGGGAGCGGACAGGCGCGGGAAGACGGCCTTCGACGACGATTGCCGCTGAAGGCCGCGTCGGCGCTTTCCGTGTTCAGCCGCGGATGAACGCGAGCAGGTCGGCGTTGATCGTGTCGGCGTTGGACGTGGGCATGCCGTGCGGGAAGCCCTTGTACGTCTTCAGCGTGCTGTTCCTCGCCAGTTTCGCCGACAGGAGACCGGAATCGGCATACGGGACGATCTGGTCGTCGTCGCCATGCATCACGAGAACGGGAATCGTGGTGCTTTTCAGGTCTTCGGTGAAGTCGGTCTGCGAGAACGCGACGATGTCGTCGTAGTGGGCCTTCGCGCTGCCCATCATGCCCTGCCGCCACCCGTTCCGGATGACGCCTTGCGACGGTCTGGCGCCGTCGCGGTTGTAGCCGTAGAACGGGGCGGCCGTCCCGACGCGATCCGACGCGCCCCTCTATTCCGGTCCTTGACATTAAAGTTGACTTCAATCCTAGAGTGCTTGCTGACGGCGGTGAGTCAGCGGGCTTCGGGTGTTGCCTGCCACGGTCGATCATCGACGAGAGGCGACGAACATGGACAGGCGGTTTACACAGGTCGAATTCGGGCCGCACACGGTCGACGTGCCCGAAGGCGGGTACTACGACCGGTTCCGGATGAATCCCGACCTCGACGAGGTGGCGCGCGATCCCGCCGCGGGGAACATCGATTTTTTCCGTCGGATTCCGAAGCGTCAGGTCGCTTCGCGGGTCGGCCCGACCTGGGCACCGAATTTCTACTACCGTTCCAGCAGCATCCAGCTACTGTTCCTTGCGCCGCTCGAACGCCTGCGGACCACGCTGCCGGTGCCGCTCGAACCGCTGCGTGCGCTGCCCGGGTACGGGCTGGTCGCGCTGACCTTCTTCTCGTATTCGGTATGCGACAACGATCCGTATGACGAAGTGTCCGTCGCGGTGGTCATCCGCCGGCCCGGCGCGACAGGGTCGCACGCGCGCGAGCTGATCGATTCGATGCGGCGCCGGAGCTTCTTCGCGCATGTGCTGGCGCTGCCGGTCACCACGGAAATCGCGCGAGTGCGCGGCGTGCACGGTTATCAGTTGCCCAAGTGGCTCGCCGACATCGACGTGCACCTCGGCACCACCGCCCGCGCCCGCATCGCCGGCCCGGGAGGCCGGCCGGACCTGAGCCTGAGCGTGCCGCTGCCGGCACTGACCCACGTTGCATCGCAGTCGCATATGGGCTCGACGACGATGATCAATCGCATCGACGGCGAATGGCACCAGACATCGGTGCAGACGAATGCGCTATCGTTCGCCCAGCGCCTGTTGCCGCGCAACGTCGAGCTCGTGCGGCACGGCGGCCCGTTGAGCCAGCTGCTCGACGGGCTGGGCGCGTCCACCATCCTGCGTCTCGACGTGGTGAAGGACGCGCAACTGGTCCTGAACCTGCCGACTCCGTTGAAGGCCTTCGATGCACCCGGAAAGCAACGCTGACGCCACGTCCGTTCGCGGCACGCCCGCGCCGAAGGAATCGCCCATGAGGAACCGCCCATGACCCGGCCGACCTACGATCTCGTTGTATTTGGCGCCACCAGTTTCGTCGGGCAGATCCTGGCCCGTTACCTGTCCGAGTACCTGTCGGGCTCCGGCGAGACGCTGCGCTGGGCCATCGCCGGCCGCTCCGAAGCGAAGCTCGGGCAGGTCAAGGATACGCTGGGTGCGGCCGGGCAGCCGGTGCCGATCATCGTTGCCGATGCGGCCGACGAAGCGCAGCTTCGAGCACTCTGCGCGCAGACGCGCGTTGTCGTGTCCACCGTCGGCCCCTATGCGCTTTACGGGGAGCCGCTGGTCAGGGTCTGCGCGGAAACCGGCACCGACTACTGCGACCTCACCGGCGAGACGCAGTGGATCAAACGGATGATCGACAGGTACGAGCCGGCGGCGCGGCAATCCGGCGCGCGCATCGTCCATTGCTGCGGCTTCGATTCGGTGCCGTCGGACATGGGCGTGTTCTTCCTGCAGCAGCAGGCGCGGCAGCGATGGGGCGTGCCGGCCGCGCAGGTGAAGATGCGCGTCAGGACACTGAAGGGCGGTGCGTCGGGCGGCACGGTGGCGAGCGTGATCAACGTCGTCCGCGAAGCGGCCGCCGATCCCGCGTTGCGCAGGGAACTGCTCGATCCTTATTCGCTGTGCCCGAAGGGGCACGGCTTCACGGTACGCCAGCATGCGGTGCGATCCGCGGCGTTCGATCGCGACTTCGACGCATGGATCGCGCCATTCGTGATGGCGGCGATCAACGAGCGTGTCGTGCACCGCTCCAATGCGCTGGCCGGCAACGCGTACGGCAGCCGCTTCACGTATGACGAAGCGGTGATGACGGGCACGGGCCTCAAGGGCCGCCTGACGGCGCTGACGATGGTGGCCGGCCTCGGCGCGTTCATGGTCGGTTTCCTCATCAATCCGGTGCGCAGCCTGATGGAGCGTTTCGTGCTGCCGAAGCCCGGCGAGGGGCCGAGCGCGGCCGCCCAGCTGGCCGGCCGCTACGATTTGCGTTTCTTCGGTCGTGCCGACGACGGGCGGACTTTGCGCGTGAAAGTCACCGGCGACCGCGATCCGGGCTATGGCTCCACCGGCAAGATGCTTGGCCAGGCCGCGATCGGTCTCGCACTGGATTACAGCGTAGACGGCGTCAAGACCGGCCGCGGCGGCGGCTTCTGGACGCCCGCGACGATGTTCGACGAGCGCTACATCGAGCGCCTGGTTCGCCACGCGGGGCTGCGTTTCGACGTGATTTGAGTGCGCGCTCCGTCGGCCCTGCGACAGGAAGCCGATAAAGCTCGGATAACGAATCAATTTCAGGAGACAACCTGCAGTCACGACGGGACGGATGGCCGGATGCGATCCGGCGAAGGAGTATCGGAACATGAAGATCGGGGAACTGGCGGAACGCACCGGCCTTACTCTTTCGCGCATCCGCTTCTACGAGCGCATCGGTCTGTTGACACTCGTCGCGCGCGAAGCGAACGGCTATCGCTCCTATCCGCAGGAAGCGGTGACGGCGCTCGATCTGATCACGGCCGCGCAGAAGGCGGATTTCAGTCTCGACGAGATTCGCACGCTGGTTCCGGCCGGCCTCGCGCAGTGGCCGTGCGATTCGTCGCTGGAGGCGCTGCACCGCAAGGTGCGGGACATCGAGGCACTGGAGGCGCGGCTGGCGCGCAGCAAGGCGCAGGTCATGTCGCTGATCGCCGAAATAGCGGCGAAGCCGGCGTCGGTCGATTGTCCAACCCATGCGAAACGATTGCTGTCGCGGCTCCCGCCGGGGAATGCGGCGGAGGGCGGCGAGGCCGCCGCCGGATTGTCGGATGGCAGTACACATACCCATGGCCTCGATACGCTGCCGAGGCGAACCATAACCTTTAAGCAAAGTTGAAGGTCAAGACCCTTTCGTTTTCGCCTTTGTTTTCGTCTTCGCTGCCCGCGCAGGGCTGGCGGGCAGTATGAGTCCGTCCAGCAAGGTTGTCAGCGCATCTTCGATCGCGTGATCGCCGACCTTCTCGCGCACCAGCCGCCGGTCGATCGCCAGCATCGTCAGGCCATGCAGATGCGCCCAGCAGGCGGTCGCCTGGCCGAGCGCCGGGCGCGGGCGGATCGTGCCGGCGCGCTGGCCGTGTTCCAGGATGTCGACGACCAGCAGGAAAGGCGCCTGCACGCGCGGATCGAGATGGATGTCAGAGGGCTCCCCGGCATCCGCGGCAAACATCAGTCGATAGAGATCCGGGTTGCGCTGCCCGAACGCGAGATGGGCATACGCGAGCGCCAGCAGCACGTCCGGTGCGCTCGCCGAGGGATCGATGGACGCGGCGAGCTCGTCGCGCAGGCGGTCGAAGCCGATCAGCGCGAGCTCGTGCAGCAACGCGGCCTTGTCCGGGAAATGCCGGTACGGCGCGGAGTGGCTGACGTTCGCGCGCCGCGCGATTTCGCGCAGCGTGAACTGCCAGCCCTGCTGCTCCTGCAGCGTGTCGAGCGCCGTTTCGATGATCGCGCGACGCAGATCCCCGTGGTGATAAGCCTTTTGCCCGGCGTCCGCATCCTCATCCGACGACATCGTGTTGCTCCTATGTTGACAGGGGACACATTGTGGTCCTATGATCCGCCGCATGCAAGTTGACAGTGTCTACATCGACGCAACCGCGTGAGGTGCACCATGGCCGTTTCCGCAGAATCCATCTCGAGCTTCGACCCGGCGGTGCTGCTGGCCCGCCAGCGCAACGCGTTCGTCAGCGAGGGGCCGCCGACCTTGCAGCAGCGCAAGGCCCGGCTCGCGCGGCTGCGCGCCGTGGTGCTGGCGTATCGCCGCGAAGTGGAGGAGGCGATCAGCGCCGATTTCGGGAATCGCTCGCGGCACGAGACCGCGATCATGGAACTGGTCGGCGTGATCCAGGCGATCGACTACCTGACGCGCAACCTGCGCCGCTTCACGAAGCCGCAGCGCCGGCACGTCGGGATTTTCTATCGGGCCGGGCAGGCTCACGTGGAGTACCAGCCGTTGGGTGTGATCGGCGTGATGGCGCCGTGGAATTACCCGTTCTCGCTCACCTTCATTCCGCTGGCGACCGCGCTGGCCGCGGGCAATCGCGCGATGCTCAAGCCGTCGGAACTGACGCCGCGCACCAGCGAGGTGATGCGCCGGATGCTCGCGGAGACCTTCCCGAGCGAAGAAGTCGCGGTCGTGCTCGGCGGCCCGGAAGTCGGTGCGGCCTTCAGCGGCTTGCCATTCGACCATCTGCTGTTTACCGGCAGCACGCAGGTGGGCCGCAAGGTCATGAAGGCGGCCAGCGAGAACCTGGTGCCGGTGACGCTCGAACTCGGCGGCAAGAGCCCGGCGATCGTCGCGCGGGGGCATGTCGATGGCCGGACGATGTCGAGCATCGTGTTCGGCAAGCTGTCGAACGGCGGACAGACCTGCGTGGCGCCCGACTATGCGCTGGTGCATGAAGACGACCTGGACGCGTTCGTCACGCAATACGATGCGGCCGTCGCGCGCTTCTATCCGGACGGGCCGACGAGCCCGGATTACACGTCGATCGTCAGCGACCGGCATTACGATCGCCTGAAGGGGCTCGTCGACGAAGCGCGCAGCAAGGGCGCGCGCGTGATCGAGGCGGGCGTGAGCCCGCAGCAGGCGGCGACCCGCAAGCGGACGATCGCGCCCACGCTGATCGTCGGCGCCGGCGACGATACGGCCGTCATGCAGGAAGAAATCTTCGGGCCGATCCTGGCGGTGCGCACGTATCGCACGATCGACGAAGTCGTCGACTACGTGAATGCGCGTCCGCGTCCGCTCGTGCTGTATTACTTCGGTGCGCAGGACGGCGACTGCGAGTCGCTGCTCAAGCGCACCACGTCGGGCAATGTCGGCATCAACAACACGCTCCTGCATGTCGCGCAGGAAGACCTGCCGTTCGGCGGCGTCGGTCCGAGCGGGATGGGCGCGTATCACGGCATCGAGGGATTCCGCGCGATGAGTCACGCGAAGGGCGTGTTCGTGCAGGGGCGCTGGAACCTGCCGAGCCTGCTGCGCGCGCCGTTCGGCAAGCTCGCGGATCTCTCGCTGGCGGCGCTGCTCGGGCGGAGCCGGGAGCCGGTGGGCGTGCGCGCGGGATTGAGCGCCAAGCGCTGAACGCGGCCGCACGATGCCTGCTAGGGCGTAGTGCGCTTGCCCGCTCCCGTGCGAACGGCGGCTTCGTCGAAGATCGTCGCGGCGAATTCGACCGCGGCCGGCATCCGCGCGTCATGCATCAGCACGAATTCGACTTCCGGCAGTTCCGGCAAGCCGTCGGCCACGCCGAGTTCCCGGAACGTGCCGTCGATCGCGCTGCGCGGTACCGGCGCGATGGCGATGCCGGCGCGCACGCATGTCCGGATGCCGGCGACGCTCGGGCTTTCGCATGCGATCCGGTAGCGCAGGTCGGCCAGCGCGAGCGCCTTGAGGGCGGCGCCCCGGTACGGGCAAGGATCGGGGAAGCACGCGAGCGGCACCTCGCCTTCCGGCAACCGCTCGTGGCGCGCAAATGCCCAGACGAGCGGCTCTTGCCACAACGTCGCGCCCTGATCCGTGTGCGCGCACCGGCTGCCGATCACGAGATCGAATTCGCCGTCGGCATGCCGCCGAAACAGGCTGTCGCCGATGTCGACCGTCAGATCCAGCCGCAAGCCGCGCCGCGTGACCGAGTGGCGGCGCATCACGTCCGGCAGCCAGCCTTCCGCGAAATCCTCCGATGCGCCGATGCGCAGCCGGGTATCGGCTGCGTCGCCGGCTCCCAGCCGAGCCCTCGCTTCCCCGCTCAGATTGAGCATCGCGCGCGCGTAACCGAGCAGCGTCAGGCCATGCGCGGTGAGCGTGACGCTGCGCGTATTGCGCACGAGCAGCGCCTGGCCGACCTGTTCTTCGAGACGAACGATCTGGGCGCTGACCGCGGACTGGCTGAGATTCAGCCTGCGACCGGCGCCGGTGAAACTCCGCACGTCGGCGACCGCGACGAACGTCTGAAGCAGCGCCGTGTCGAGAGGACTCTCCATTGATCACAAATCCAGGTTAATTCAATCAATTAATATCGTTTCCAAATTATAAGCGGGCTCGATACGCTGCGAACCGTAGTGGGCGACCGCGCATCCGGCGCGTCGCCGTCACTCCTGGCAAGGACCGGCTCCATGACATGCGTGCTCTATATCGAAGGCTCACCCAACAAGGCATATTCCGCATCCATCGAAGTGTGCAATGCGTTTCTCGACGCGTACCGGCACGCGCATCCCGATCATGAAATACGGAAGCTCGACGTGTGGGATCTGGCGATGCCCGAATTCGACGAAGACGCGCTGGCCGCGAAATATGCGGGGCTGAGCGGCACCGCGTTGACACCGTCGCAGGCGGCGGCATGGCAGCGGATCGAGCAGCTCGCAGCGCCGTTCCATGCAGCGGACAAGTTCCTGTTCGGCGTGCCGCTGTGGAATTTCAGCATTCCGTACAAGCTCAAGCACCTGATCGATGCGATCTCGCAGAAGGACGTGCTGTTCACGTTCGACGACGCGGGCTTTACCGGCAAGCTGGCCGGGAAAAAGGCAGCCGTGGTCTACGCGCGCGGGCTCGGTTATCAGTCGCCGGGTTCATTTACGCCGGCCGCCGAGTTCGATCTTCAGCGCCCGTACATGGAAACCTGGCTCAGGTTCGTGGGCGTGACGGACGTCACCGGCATCGTCGTCGAGCGTACGTTGTTCGGTGCCGACGGAAAGGTCGATCGCAGCCGCGCGATCGACGAGGCCCGATCGATCGCGCGCGGGTTCTGACGCTGCCGCGCAGCGTATCCGGTGCGCCGGCGCGTCGGCGGTGTGCTCCCGGCGCTTGTGTCGGCGTGCGGCGCGGATGCCCGGATCAGCGCCCGCCGCGCGCGATGGCGAGCGCGACGCCGAAGCCGACGAGCAGGCATCCGAAGGTGCGGTCGATCCAGTGCCGCAGCGACAGCAGGCGATCGCGGACGGCCGTCGCGGAGAAGCACACGGCCACCAGACTGAACCAGCCGGCGTGCGCCAGCGCGATGAATGCACCGTAGCCGATCTGCACGATCAACGGTGTGTCGGGCCGCACGGCCTGCATGAACAGGCTGACGATGAACACCGTGGTCTTGGGGTTCAGCGCATTGGTCAGGAAGCCGGTGCGCAGCGCGGCCAGGTCCGACAGCGGTGCGGCCGGCGCGTCGGCCTGCCCGCTGCCGGCCTTCGTCATGAGCATCTTCACGCCGAGGTAGACCAGGTAGATCGCGCCGATCAGCTTGACGGCATTGAAGAGCCACAACGATTGCCGGATCAGCAGGCCGACGCCCAGCAGCGTGTAGCTCACGTGAACCGTCACACCCAGCCCGATACCCAGCGCGGTGAGCACGCCCGAGCGGCGCGACAGCATCAGGCTGTTGCGCGTGACCATCGCGAAGTCCGGGCCCGGGCTGATCACGGCCAGCAGCGTGATGGTGACTACGACTATCAGTTCGGTCATCGTCCTGTCCTTGCGATTGATGATTTGATGGCGCAATCTTATGGGTCATGTTTCAGCTGGAAAAGCGATGATTTCTGACCAGAATGGTGAGCTGGATTCACAATCGATGCGCGCGAACCTGCCTTCGCTGATGGCCCTGCGTTGCTTCGAGGCGGCGGCGCGTCACGAGAATTTCAGCCGCGCTGCCGACGAACTGTGCCTGACCCACGGCGCGGTCAGCCGCGCGGTGCGGCTGCTCGAGGACGACCTGGGCGTGGCACTGTTCCAGCGGCGCAGCCGGCGCGTGTTCCTGACCGACGCGGGCCGCAAGCTGGCGCAGGCGGTCCACGACGGGCTGGGGCTGATGCGTCACGCCGCGCAGGAATTGCGCACCGAGGCCGCCCGGGCGCGGCGCTGGGTCCTGTCGTGCGAGCCGACGCTTCTGATGCGCTGGCTGATTCCGCGCTGGCCGGATTTTCAGGCGCGACATGCGGGCGTCGACGTTCACCTGGCGGCCGCGGGTGGCCCGTTTTCATTCGACAGCGGCATCGACATGGCGATTCGACGCAACGACTTTGCGTGGCCGGCGGGTTACCACGCGGAGCGTCTGTTCGCGGAGCGGGTGGGGCCGGTTTGCCGGCCGGACAAGGTCGATGCGTGGTTTTCCGCTCGTCGCGGCGAGCGTTCGTTGAAGACTGACGTTCCGCAGTTGCATACGCGGACACGGCCGGACGCGTGGAAGGAATGGGCGGTTGCCGCGTATCAGCCGGCCGTGAGCGGGCGCGGGCAGGTGTTCGACCATTTCTACTTCAGCCTGCAGGCGGCGGTTGCGGGGCTGGGCGTCGCCATCGGCCCGTGGCATCTCGTTCGCGACGATATCGAAAGCGGCGTGCTGGTCGCGCCGATGGGGTTCGTCGAGGATGGTTCGCATTACTGCCTATTGACGCCGGAGCCGGTGGTGGCGGGCCGTGCACAGGCGGATGTGCTTGCGTGGTTGAGGGCGGTGGCCTGAGCGGCGCGCGGATGCCGGGGACGGGCGGTTGACGATGAGCGAGACCGGCTGCTTCCGATGTTGAAGCGGCGCGCTGACAGCCGGCTCGGCCAGCGCGATCGGGTGACCGTAGTCGCCGTCGCTACGGTCGGGCGTCCGGCGCGAACGTCCTGCCCGTCACGTCCACGATGAAGTCGATTGCCGCGCGAATCGTCGGCGCATGTCTGAGGTCGGCATGCACGACCAGCCAGAGATCCCGGGCGTACGGTTCCCCGTCGAACGGCAGGCGCTGCAACTTGGGATCGCCGTCGCCCATGAACACCGATGATGGGCGTGCTGATGGCCATGAGCATCGCTTCCGGCAGACTCACCGGCAGGCTCGGGGCGCGCACGTTGGCGACGGCCGGCCTGTCGATATCCGCGGTCGGGTATCTCGCGATGTGGCCGGCGATTGCCGTGCACTCCAACGCGCTGCTCGCGATACCGATGCTGCTGGCAGGCAGCGGCATCGCGCTGACGATACCGACGATCACGGACGCGGCGCTCGCGGCGGTGAGCGCCGCGCAGTCAGGGGTGGCGTCCGGGCTGTTGAATACGGCCCGGCAGGTGGGCGGCGTGTTGGGCGTCGCGCTGTTTGGTTTCTTCGTTCGGGCGGCAGACGGCGCGACGTTCGTTCACGGGATGGCGCGGGCGTTGATCGTTTCGGTTCTGTTGCTGGTGGCCGGTGCGGTGATGGCGTGGCGGAATCTGGGGCAGGCAGGGGCGCGAGGAATTCGGGCTCGCGGGGCGAGCCCTCAACGTCAATGACCGACCCGATAGACGCGACCGCTATGCACGCCTTCCACGCTGCGTCGATAGGCCATGGCCACACGTGACGCCGGCACGCTCTCGCAGCCGGGAAAGAACGGACCGAACCGATCCATGGATTCCGTCAGCACCGTCGGGCTCACGACGTTGATCCGGATGCCGCGCGGAAAATCGCACGCGGCCCCGCGCACGAATCCTTCAATTCCGGCATTCGATGCGGCGGCATGGGCGCCTTGCGCAATCGGATCATCGACCGCGATGCCCGAGGTCAGCGTGATCGACCCGCCGTCGACCAGATAGTGCTGGCCCACCAGTGCGATGCGCACCTGGCTCAGCAGCTTGTCCTGCAATCCCTTGTGGAAATCGGCCGCCGTCATCTTCTCGATCGGAGCAAGGATGACATTGCCCGCGGCGGCGACGATTGCGTCGACTTGCCCGATCTTCTCGAACAGCGCGCTCACGCTCTCGTCACGGGTGATGTCGACCTGATGGTCACCGGAGGTGCGACCCACGCGAACGACTTCGTGTCTTCCGTCACGCGCAAGCTCATCTGCCACGGCACGCCCGACGTCTCCGCCGGCGCCGATTAGAACGATCTTCATGGAACCACTCCTTTTCGGTTTCAGGTTGGAGCAGCCATTGTTCTTCGAACCAATATTGAGATAAATGTGCTCTAATTTCCGACACTACTAATCGCCAGTTCGCAATATGGACAAGCTGCGTTCAATGGAAACCTTCGTTGCCGTCGTGGAAGGGGGCAACTTCACCGAGGCGGCGCAGCGGCTTGGCATGTCGGCGGTCATGGTCGGCAAGTACGTGCGCGAACTTGAAGAGCGCCTCGGCGCGCGCATGCTGGAGCGCACCACGCGACGGCAGAGCCTGACGGATGCGGGGCGCGTGTTCTACGAAGACGCAAAGCGCGCGCTTGAACAGGTGCGGATCGCCGAGACATCGGTCGAGCGATTGCGTGCGTCGCCGTCCGGCACGTTGCGGATCAGCGCGCCGATTACCTTCGGTGCATGCGTCGTCGCGCCGCTGGCCGCGACGTTCCAGCAGATGCATCCGCTCGTGCGTATCGAGCTGGCGTTGAGCAATCGCGTCGTCGACCTGGTGGACGAGGGTTTCGATCTCGCCGTTCGAATTGGCGAACTGGGTGACGTCGACCTGATCGCAAAGCCGTTGACCATGTATCGCATGGTGATTTGCGCATCGCCCGGTTACCTCGCGCGGCATGGACGTCCGGAGACGCCGCAGGATCTGGGCATGCATCACTGCCTGTCTCACTCGGTGTGGAACGGCCGTAACGGGTGGAAGCTCGGCGGGTGGGACGGGCCGCAGGTTTCGCAGGATCCGGCCTTCACGTGCGACGACGGGAACGGGCTGCGCATGGCCGCCATCGCGGGCGCGGGATTGTTGCTGCAGCCTGAAGTTCTGGTGGCGCACGATCTGGCGAGTGGCGCGCTGGTGCCGGTGTTGCAAGCGTACTTGCCGGCGCCGCACCCGGTTCATGTCGTGTATCGGCACGATCGGCGACCATTGCCGAAGCTGACTCGTTTCGTCGAGCATTTGATCGAGCATGGTGCGGGGCGTTGAAGTCGAACGCAGGTAGCGATCGGGGATTCGTGGCGAATCGAATGTCGACAGGAAGCGACGCGTCGCTGGTGTCTATGTGTCAACTGAACCAACGGGAAGCAGGCGACGCGTTGCGAGTGCGTGGCACTTGAAAGCCGAAGCGATCGCCGCCCGCTGGCGCCGCGCCATTTCTGCGCGGCCGGGATTCCATTGGCGACCGCGTCGAGGTTGAACACCCGGGCTTCTAAGCGAGCGCGCGGTGGTACACGAAGCCGGCATTCGTTCCGCCGCCCCGACCTACGGCGATCTGAATATTGAGGTGTGCCATCGCCTCGAGATAACGGGCGTTGTTCAAGGGGCCGGTCACGACGGGCGCGAACCCCGCGCTTTCCGCGATCTCGGCGACCGTCGTGTTGGCCTGGACGTCGTTGCCCGCGATGAATGCCGTAACGGCATGGCCACCGCGATCGATGCGATCCGGCGTCATGATGTCGGCGAACACCGTGTTGAAGCACTTCACCAGACGCGCGCCCGGCAGCAGGTGGCCGATCGCCTCGGCTGCCGATCCGTCGGCCCCCAGCGGAAGTGGCGACCAGTCGTCCTTGAGCGCATTCGTTGCGTCAACAACGATCTTGCCGGCCAGCCGATGCGCAAGGGAGGGAAGTACCTCGGCGCACGCCTGATAGAGGACAGCGATGATGACAACATCACCATGCGTCGCGGCCTCTTCCAGCGACGCGATTCGGTACCGGGCGCCCGGGCGCGCCCTCGCGGGATTGCGCAAGCCGACTACCACATCATGTCCCGCCGCGACCAGCAATTCGGCCAGATTCCCGCCAAAGTTTCCACCGCCCAGGAATGCGATCTTCATGGCATGTACCTCACGATTGATTGGGTGGCATCATTCTTTCAATTCCGGTTTCTGCAATCAATTAGGTACCCGAGGGTAACCATGACGAAGAAGATCGAGTTGCCGCCCGATGCGTTCCTGAAAGTCTGTCCGTCACGCGCGGTGCTCGCGCGTATCGGGCAGAAGTGGACCGTGCTGGCCATGGTCGCGATGAAGGATGGGCCGATGCGTTTTGGCGACATCAAGCGCCGTCTGGAAGGTGTGTCGCAGAAGATGCTGACCCAGACGCTGCGCGCGATGGAGCGCGACGGACTGGTGGTGCGCAATGTCTACGACGAACTGCCGCTGCGTGTCGAGTACGCGCTGAGTTCTCTGGCCGGTACGCTGCTTCCGCTCGTCATCGATCTCAAGGCGTGGGCGGAGAATGCGCTCGCGACGATCGAGGCGAGTAATCGTGCGTTCGATCGTGAGCATGCGGAGTAGAGGGAGGGGGGCTGGGTGGGTTCAAGCCTTTTATGCGCTGGCGTGCTCGTTGTTCGCGCGGTCACTCGAGACGGGCGACGCACGCGTGTTTTCCGACGCGTGGGGAGGCCGTCACCGCACCCAGAGATTTGCGAACGGCACGAAGCCCAGGGGTGCGGCCTCTACACCGGCAACATGCGACTCCAGCTCGATATGCTGATGCTCGTGCGAGATCGGGATCAGCCAGCCCGCTTCGACCAGTTGCCGGCCGATCTCCTCGTAGCCCGTCATGCGCACGCGCGCATCGGCTTGCGCCTGCAGCCCGTGCAGCACGCGATCCAGCTCAAGCACCGCATCGGCCGGCATCCACTGCCGAAAAATGCTGTCGGCGGCAAACCATTCGTAGCATCCGAAATCCTCGTCGTCATGCAGTATCTCGCTGCCCAGCACCAGGTCGGCCGCATCCAGCCAGTCGCGCCGGATCAACTCGGCATAAGGCAGCGCCATCACCTGCAGCCGGATATCCGCCTCGCGCAGCCGGGCTTCGATGATGCGCGCCAGCGCGAGTTCGTCATGGGTTTCCCCCGTCACCAGGGTGAGTTCTGTTTGAGCGGGCAAGGAGGGCACGGGGCCCGATGCCGCGACGCGATGCTGCCAGGCCGGTAACAGGCCGGCCGCGGGCCGTCGCGCGGGATCGTCGGCCCCGAACAGGCGGCCGGGCGCAAGCCAGTCCGCCAGCGCGAGCCGCTGTTCGCGCTGGCGAAAACCGTCGCGCGTGGCGTTGCAGACCACGTAGGTGCAGCCCGCCTGCACCCGCACGATGCCCTTGTTGGCTTGCGTGCGGGAAACGGAGTGGCCGAAGCGGAGGTCGAAGCCGTCCGCCAGGCCGGTCGAGGGAAGAAACCAGAGATCCAGTTCGTCGAGCAGGGCCCGCTCGCGGTAATGATGGCCGAAGGCCGACAGGGTAATGCGGTATTCGCTGTGACGCGTCAGCCTGAACGGCCCCGTTCCGATCGGCATGCGTGCGAAGTCGGGCTTCCGGTGCCGCGGCACGATCGAGGCATTGGCCGCCGCGAGGCGCTGCGGCCACAGATGATCGACGTCGCTCAGACGGCACGCGATTCGCCGGCCGTCGCCGATTTCCACGTCGAGCAGATGACGGTATAGCCGCTGGAAATAGCTCGGCTCGTCACGCATGCGCAGCAGCGTGTACCGCACGTCTTCCGGTTCCAGCGGCGTGCCGTCGTGGAAGACGATGTTCGGCCGGAGCCAGAAGTGCCAAACCCGTCCGTCCTCTTCCGATTCCCAGTGATGCGCCAGTGCCGGCACGACGCGCTGCGTGTGCCGGTCGAACTCGGTCAGTCGCGAAAAGATCTGCCGCACCAGATGCGCTTCCAGCCGGCTGATCACCCGATAGGGATCGAGTTCGTCCACCGCCCGATAAAGGGGAATGCGCAGACGGTGGCTGTGCGAACCCTCCGTATCGATGCCCAGGAAATCCGGCAGCCGTTTCAGCAACTGTCGGCGCTGCTCGTCTGCCAGGCTGGCAAACGCCTGCTCCAGTTCCCCTTCCGCCAGCAAGGCCGACAGGCGGTCGAGCACCGCGTGCTGCGGCGGCACCAGGATAGTCAGGCGCGAAAAGTGGCCACGGCCGCGCGCCGACTCCCAGCGCAGCCAGCCTTGCGCTTCCATCTTGCGCAGCAGGCCCCGCACGTTGCGTTCGGTGCAGTTCAGGGCGCGCGCCAGCGCCGGCAGGCCGGGCTGATTCCCCTGCTCTTCGAGAAACTCGCCAAGTCGATGAAACCGGTCGATCAGTCGCATAAAAGAGGAAACAAAAAAATCGAAATTTGCCGTTTTTATTGTGCTTGCCGTTGTGCAGAATGTACACGCGTATAAAACAAGTCGATTCAAACTAGCCTTGCCAGAAGCGGGTATGCGTCGTTTTGTTGATTTGTGTGGATTTGTAAAAAAATAGCTGAATCGAACGTCAATTTCCATTCCCGGGATTATTGATTCGATCGCCATTGCGTAAATATCGCTGCTTCAATACGGCAACGCCCCGGCCTTTATCAATCATCGTGGATAGTTAATGAGCGAATTGGATTTTGAATATCTTCCATCCCGCAATACGCTGGTTCATCAGGTCGAACGTCCGCACGGCGAACCGCGGCGGGAGCATTTCCGTTTCGTCCGGCAGCCGCTGGCGCCATTGGCGCCCGGCGAAGCTCTGGTGAGAAACATGCATTTTTCAGTCGACCCCTACATGCGCGAATGCATGGACGGCGACTGGGCACTGCATGCGCCGCTCGAAGGCCGGACCATCGGCCGGGTACTGCGCTCCACGGACACCGCGCTGCGGCCCGGCGACTGGGTATTCCATCGACAGGGATGGCGTACCTACGCCCAGGTACCGGTGCAGGCGCTGCGGGTGATCCGGCCCGCGGAGGGTGTGCCGATCACCGCGTGGCTGAGCATCCTCGGCGGCACCGGGTTGACTGCCTGGGTCGCCCTGACCCGCATCGTCCGCCTGCAGCCCGGCGAATCCGTTTATGTGTCCGCCGCGGCCGGCGGCGTTGGCACTGCGGCCGGCCAGTTCGCGAAATTGCTCGGCGCGGGCCGGATCGTCGGGAGCACCAGCAACGAAAGCAAGGCACGGCAACTCATGCACGGCCTCGGCTATTCCGACGCATTCGTCTACCGGCCCGGGCAAGTCGCTGCGCAATTGCGCGAAAGGGTTCCCGAAGGCGTCGACGTCTACCTGGACAACGTCGGCGGCGAACAGCTCGAGGCAGCCATCGCCGTCCTGAAAGACCACGGGCGCGCGGCGCTGATCGGCGCGGTCGCGCAGTACAGCGCGCTGCAGCCCCCCGCCGCGCCGCGCAATCTGTTCGACGCGGTGGGCAAGAGCCTGACGCTGCAGGGCTTTCTCGTGAAGAACTACGCCAGCCTGCAGCAGGAACTAGAGGCATTCGCGATCCCGCACCTCCAGCGCCGCGACCTCGTTGCGCCCGAAACCGTCACGACGGGCTTCGACAACATCGTCGACGCGTTTCTCGCGATGCTCTCGGGCGGCAATCTCGGCAAGGCCATTGTCAGCGTCGATAGCGACGACGAAGGTGCGTCCTGATTCTCGCCCGCGGGATGCGGACGGTAAGCCATTGCGATCTGTCACGACCATTCGACTTGCGTTCCAGTAAGCGACCTTCGACGAACACACAAGCGCCAGCGCGATCCAAGACCTGATCGACGAAGGTGTCGCCGAACGACCGAACGACCCGCGCCGGGCATAAACCACCACCCCCGCCGCTCAATCAAGATAAGGCTCCAACACCCCCTCGATCCAGTCCATGAAGGCCCGGACGCGAGGCGACAGATTGCGCCGATGAGCCACGACAAGCGACGCGGCGAGCGGCTCGGGACGCAAGTCGGGCAACACCTCCACCAGCGCGCCGCTTTCAATGTAATGCGCAAGCGTCGGATATCCCGCCTGGATCAACCCAAGGCCTGCCAGCCCGGCTGCATGATAGGTCTGCACACTGTTGACCTGCATCGCGCTCGGCAGCGGAAGCGACGCATAGCCGCCGCCGTCCGGGTATTCCCATCCGGCGTGCCTGGCACCGAGTGTCAGCGTGTAGTGGATCATCCGGTGTCCCTGCGTGCGCAGATCATCGAGCGTGTGCGGTGTGCCGTACCGCGCCAGATAGCTCGGGCTCGCCGCATTGGTCATCCGCAGTTTTCCCAGCGGCCGGGCAATCAGCGTCTCGTCGACGATCGGCCCGAGCCGGATCACGCAATCGAATCCTTCCTGGACGAGATCGACACGCCGATCGGTGCTCGAAAGTTCCAGTTCCAGTTCCGGATGCGCCGCCATCAGTTGCGGGAGTGCGGGAATCACGACGCTGCGTGCCAGCTCGGTGGGCATGTCGACGCGCAGCCTTCCCCGCAACGGTGTGCCGTTGCCGGAGAACATCGATTGCAACTCCTGTACTTCGGCCAGCAGGTCGCGCGCGCGTGAATAAAAGGCGCGCCCGTCTTCAGTCAGCTGAACGCGCCTCGTGGTCCGGTGCAGGAGTGCAACGCCCACATCCCGCTCCAGCTCACGGATCACCATCGACACACGTCCCTTCTGGATACCGAGGCTTTCGGCCGCGCGCGTGAAGCTCGTCATTTCGGCGACACGGGCAAAGATCAAAAGCGCGTCGAGGTTTTGCATTGTTCACCCAGGGAGTAACAGAACGTTCAATTTGTCATCGTTTATAACTCAGTTGTGGCTCGGTAGAGTGGCTTCCCATGTTGTCCACAGCGGACAACGCGAACGAAAGGAAGCACCCATGACACTACACGCCTCTCCGGTCAACACAGTCGTCGTATTCCACTCCGGCTACGGGCATACCGAGCGCATGGCAAGCGCTGTCGCCGAAGGCGCCCGCGCCGTGCTCGTCGCGATCGACAGCGAGGGAAACATTCCAGCGGATGCCTGGGAAACGCTCGCCGGCGCGGACGCGATCCTGTTCGGCTCGCCGACCTACATGGGCGGCCCGAGCTGGCAGTTCAAGAAGTTTGCCGACGCATCCTCGAAGGTCTGGTTCGAAGGCGGATGGCGGAACAAGATCTTTGGCGGCTTCACCAACAGCGCAAGCATCAACGGCGACAAGCTCAACACGCTCGAATACTTCTTCCTGCTCGCCGGGCAGCACGGCGGCATCTGGGTCAGCATGGACATCAAGCCGGCGAACGTGAAAGCCTCGATGCGTGACGACCTGAATCGCATGGGCGCCTATATCGGGCCGATGGCGCAAACGCCTGCCGATGCGTCGCCCGAGGAAATGTCGCCGGGCGACCTCGAGACGGCACGCCGCCATGGCATGCGCGTCGCGACGATCGCCGGACAGTTTCGGTCCGGAACACATCGAGGCAACTGAAATCCCGGCATGCGCGACCGGACGTGACGCAACGCAACGGACGCCGCCGCATGCCATCCAGCCACGTTTGAAGGGAAGGGTGATGAAATACAAGCAACTTGGCCGCACCGGCCTGTACGTTTCCGAGTTGTGCCTCGGCACGATGACACTGGGCGGCAACGCCGATGCCGGCATGTGGAAGGCGATCGGCGCCGTCGAACAGGACGAGGCGAACCAGCTGATCGCCCGCGCGCTTGCCGACGGAATCAATTTCATCGATACCGCCGACATTTACTCCTTTGGCCAGTCCGAACGCATCGTCGGGCAGGCCCTCCGGGACATCGGCGTGCCGCGCAGCGAGATCGTGCTCGCGACCAAGACGGCCGGCGTGATGGGCCGGAAGCCCAACGAACAGGGGGCGTCGCGCGGCCACATCATGGATTCCGTGCAGAGAAGCCTGGAACGGCTTCAGGTCGACCATATCGATCTGTACCAGATTCACGCCAACGATCCTGTCACGCCGATCGAAGAGACGCTGCGCGCCCTCGACGATCTCACGCGGCAGGGGCTGGTCCGATATGTCGGCGTGTCGAATTGGCGCGCGGGCAGGATCGGCAAGGCGCTCGGGCTGAGTGCGGCGCTTCGCGCCACGCGCTTCGAGACGCTCCAGGCCTACTATTCGATCGCCGGGCGTGACGTCGAGCGCGAACTGGTGCCACTCGTCGTCGAGGAGCAGATGGGGCTGCTCGTCTGGTCGCCTCTCGCCGGCGGGTTGCTGTCGGGGAAGTTCGGCCCCGGTACGTCGAACGACAGCGGTTCGCGGCGCAATCATTTCGATTTTCCGCCGGTCGATCTTGATCGAGCCTGGCCGTGCGTTGCAGAGATGCGCACCATCGCCGATGCGCACGATGTCTCGGTCGCCCGGATCGCGCTCGCGTGGCTACTTGCGAGGCCGCACGTCACGAGCGTGATTGTCGGCGCCAAACGGATCGAACAGCTCGAAGACAATCTCGGCGCGGTCGATGTCGTCCTGACCGAGACCGAGCTTGCGCGTCTCGATGCCGTGAGCGCTTTGCCGGCCAGCTATCCCGGCTGGATGATCGAGCGTCAGGAGGCGGGCAGGCGCCCTCAACCTTTCCGGCGCGTCGCGTCGGAATAGAACCGGCTATCGCCGCTCAATCCAGTCGAAGCAAGTCGTTGAAGATCGCCGCCCCGCGTTGAATCGCGTGTTCCCGTTACCAAAGAGAGATCGATATGCCGAAGGGTTATCTAGTCGCACACGTCAGCGTTTCGGACCCGGCCGCCTATGCTGCTTATGCAGAAGCCGCGGGTGATGCAATCAAGGCTTTCGGCCCCAAGGTCATTGCGGCCTGGGGGCAGTATGAAAACCTCGAAGGCGAGGCCCATGAGCGGCATGTGGTCCTCGAGTTCGATTCGTTCACCGAGGCCAGGCGTTTTTATGAGAGCCCCGAATACCAGGCGGCCAAGGCACTCCGCGCCGGCGCGGCAACCGGGACCTTCGTCATTCTCGAGGGGGCTTCATGACGCTGACCACGACACGTTCGAACATGAGCGCCGTCGGTTCGATCTCGCGGCAGGGGGCCTCACGAATCCCGGCTGTCCTTCGCCGGAAGTGCCCGGCATTGCGAATGCGGGGACGCTGGCTTGCCGACACGTCTTTGCGGTGATCAATCATTCGGCTGAACGTCCGCCGGCTCATGCGACCGGACGAGCAATGGCCTGACGATGATCTTGCCAATAACCTGGCCAGATTCCTGAGCCTGGTGGGCTTCAACGATGGCGTCGAGCGCGAATTGCATGCCTATGGTCGGCACATAGGCGCCGTCCTCGAGGCATCGGCAGATCGCCGAAACGGCTGCGGACTTGGCGGCCGCCGGGACGGTGTAAATGTAGACGAACCGGAATGTACAGCCTGCGATCATGGCGTCGAGCAGGGGAAGCGGCACCTGATCGGCAGCGGATCCTACGGCATACGAACTGATGATGCCGCCGTTGGCGAGGCAACGCATATCGATGCCGAGGTTGTCTTGCAGACTGACTTCCACGATACGATCGACTCCCCGCTGCTGTGTTGCCGACTTCACGATCGCGACCACATCCTGCAGCCGTCGATTGATCACGAGGTCTGCACCCGCACGCCGTGCGGCGTCTGCCTGCGCGGGCGTTGAAACGGTGGTCGCGACCCACGCGCCGGCCCATTTTGCAAGCAGGATTGCTGCGGTTCCGACTGCTCCCGCGCCGCCCTGGACGAGTATCGCGCGACCCTTGATGTCGCCGTCCGAGAAGAGGCAGCGATGGGCCGTGAGTGCCGGAATGCCCAGGCAGGCGCCGACCTCGAACGAAACGTTGTCGGGCAAAGGAACGGCCTGTGCTTCCGGAACGACCGCATATTCCGCGGCCGTGCCGAACGGGCGGCGAGATTGCGCTTCGAACAGCCATACCCGTTCGCCTGTCCGTGTCGGCGCAACGCCGGCACCGACCGCGTCGATCACGCCTGCACCGTCTTGATGCGGAATGACCATCGGAAATGCGGAAGGGCCGGAGAAGCCGGTACGCGCCTTGATATCGCTGGGATTCAGACCCGATGCGTGGATGCGCACCCGGACTTCGCCCGGACCCGGTTGCGGAACCGGAAAATCTCCGAGCCTCAACACTTCCGAAGCGTTGCCCTGACGTTCGTAATAAGCGGCCTTCATCGATCTGATCCCTTGAATGAGTCCGGTCGCCGGTTATCGGCGGCCGATGTAACGATGCCGGGACTATCGGCGGTCGGCCGCTTTTGCACAAGAAGGCACGTCTTTGATATATAGGGAAAGAAATTATCCTATTGGGAGCCGGCATGACATCTTCGGTTAGCACGTATCCGTGCTCGGTCGCCGCGACGGTCGATGTCGCGGGAGGGAAATGGAAGCCGCTGATCGTGCACTATCTGCTGGGCGGTACCAAAAGGTTCGGCGAGTTGCGCGGCTTGATCGGAGCGGTGACCCAGCGCTCGTTGACGTTGCAGCTTCGCGAGCTCGAATCGGACGGCATCGTGACCCGTACGGTTTTTGCCGAGGTCCCGCCCCGCGTCGAATACACGTTGACCGAATTCGGCAGAACGCTCGCCCCGGTGCTCGAGGCGATGAAGCAATGGGGCGATGCTTACCTCGCGCGACTGGAGCAATCCGCGGGGCGCCGGCCGTGTTCGTGAGTGTCCCGTTGCGTCGCCGGTGGATGTCCGGACACCGTTGCGCGGCGAGTCGTTGAAAACGCGCACGTGCCATAATTTGCCGGTTCCTGGACTACCCGACGCATCGTGTCCTTCACGAAATGATTTTGATCAGATCTCTTGCCGCCGCCAGCCTGTTGCTGGCGGGATGTGTTGCAGCGGCGCACGCCGAGACGTATCCGCCGGAAGTGTCGAGAAACATCGACAAGCTCCAGTCCCGATGTGCCGGCAAATCCAACGACCCCAAGGCGGCCGCCTGCATCGAATACAAGGCCACGCTGGCCCGCACCGTTCCACCCGCTGTCCAGGCGTTGATGCGTCAGGAAGAAGCGGTCGATGGCCAATGCAGGAACGGCGCGGCACCGAAACTAATGCCTGACGGGCAATATGCTCCGGGCAGTGCGTGCGCACAACGCGAGCTGATGATGAAAACCATTCGCCAGCACGGCTGGTGCTGGGGGCACACGGACATGGACAGCTATCATCCTGGTTGGGTGGTCTGTCATCCCGGTGAATGGCAGTGAAGCCGGGCGAAGCTGTCGCTGAAACGCTCGCGTGACGGCATCGGCGGCGTTCGCGGATGGTCGCGGATTCGACGCGCCGGGGGCGACGGGCCGAGGATTGTGAACGATCCAGCGGCTCGTGCCGGACGACCTTTTGAATCCGCCGCCGAACCCGGTCGCTGCCTGGTTCGACAATCCGCGACTGACTCGACCCGATCCGCTGAAGGCTATCGACAACGCTCCACTGCCGCCGTACGCCGACACTAGTTGTCAATCGGACGACGCCGGCACCTCATTTCCCTGAGCCGCACCGCATTGATGGCAATGCGGGAAGAAGAAAAAATTCCGGCCGCCGCATTCGCAGACATTGAAGAGTCGTAATCCGCAATGCACGCAGAACGTGGAGTCGTCGCCGCCGAGATTCCATTGTTTGTCGCATGACGGGCAGCGCTTTTTTTCGAGTGAGCGAACGGCTTTTTCGTAGCCGATCGTTCGCGCGCGTTCTCCCTGATCCTGCTGCAATTCGAGGCGTTTGCGTTCGGTATAGCGCTGAAAGGCCTTCATCATGTAAAGGCCGGCGAACACCGTGAGCGCAATGCCCACCAGGACCCGGACATAACCGCCGAAATTCGGCAAGTACGGGACCAGTTCGATGAAGAACGCGCTCAGTGCAAATAGGCCAAAACTGTACACGAAAGGCCAGTAGCGTATCTTGCGGTAGCGTATGAACAACCAGATCGCAACCAGCAGTATCGGCAGCGTCAGCGCAAGCCGCAGTCCGAACACTTGCAGCTCATAGTGCCGTGTCGCTTCGTCGAAGCGCCGTTCGGCTGCCGCGTCCGCTTCGGCGATTTGCGTGTCCACTTGAGTCTGCTGCGATGCCAGCGCCCGTTGCTGGTCGTTGATCGCATCGATCTGATGCTGCCAGTTGACCACCACGGCCTGGAGCGAATCCAGCTTGCGAGTTCTCGCGAGAATGTCGGGGTCCCGCGCACTGTCGCCGGTCACCGAGCGCGTTGCCAGCCAGTTGCGGAAGCTTTCCTTCTCGGCCGCATACTCCTTTGCGGCGCGGCCGCGCGCGACCTCCATGGTGTCGGCCTTGTCGGCAAGCGCGTTGTGCTGCGCCTGCAGATTGCGCCGCGCTGCGTCCAGCCGCGCTTTCGTCGGCGCATCGGCGAATTGCTCGATGACGGGCGGGCCGCCCGTCGGGGCAAACGCCATGTCGCGGATCACGAGACTGCCGAGCATGTTCAGAAAGACGGCGAAGATGATCGCGATTACCCATGAGGCGAGTCGCAGGAGCCGCGCGGGACTGGTCAGGCCGTCGCCGGAAGTCATCATTGTTTTGCCTTGGTTGGAATGGTTCGCAGTGTTATCAATCTTGACACAATGGTCGACTCTTTTTGGCCGGCTGGCGCCCGATGCGGTCAGTAGGAATGCTCCAAACCACGCAGCCTTTAACGTTGGCTCAGACGAAACGTCGGGCTTGCAAGGCGGTCATCGCGGCGAATCCAGGCCGAGTTGCTCCACCAGCTCAGGGAAGCCAAGCGACGTTGCCATCCTGGCAAAGGCATCCTGCTCTGTCGTCGATGCAACTGCAAGTGCCGTTGCGATCTCCTCAAGTGCGTTGACGTCGTCGTCCTCGGCATGCAAGTTACTCTGTTGATCGATGTACCTCACGGCCAGTACAAGTGCCTTGGCTATTCCATCCATGTCGCCCTCAAAAAACCAAATGCGATGTGAACCATGTGTACAGAAAAGGTCGCTGCTTTGACAAATTTCCCATGTCCGCAGTCGCGAGCCGTCGATTCTGTCTGTGTCACGAAGTTCGCGTCTTCCTTGCTTTCCGCTTATTGACGATCCTCAGACGGAGATATCGAACGTCCGACAGTGGCCGAACGTGGTCCGACGAAGAAGATTCTGCCGTGTCGACGGCCGCCGCGGGTGCCCATTCATCGCCAACGTTCAACTATTGGAACCGTCACGAGGTTCGCATCTTCACGCTGTGGCGATTAACTTGTTCCTTGTGGATGTCGAAGGTGCATCGGTCACCTGTCGCGGCTATCAGGCGAAACCCGCATTTTTCGGCGACGCGAAGAGAGGCTCGATTCTCGATAGCGCATGACGCCGTCAAGCTCGTCATCCTGCCCGAGCCGAACGCGAGAACGAGCAGCGCACGAATCGCATGAGCCGCGTAGCCCTTTTCCCAAAAGTCAGGCAACAAAAACCAGCCACAATCAGCCGAAACCGAGTCGCCGATCGTTGCTGTGCGATCGCGTCTGCCAACGCATGTTCACATTGCGCTCTCGTGCGCGGGAGCCACGACACATGGCGGGCCACTTGCGAGCTCATCTGCAATTCGCAAAATCGCTCGATGTCGGACGGCACGTGCTCACGGAGTCGAACGGGGCATGAATTCATTCAGGTACCGGAAGCAGCCGGGCGCATTTCTGGAAAGGAGTCGTACGCGGTCACTGAATCATCAAGGCCAGGGCAGCGGATGCGGAAGCGACGGAAACCTCGACGGCAACGAGCACTTCGAGAGAACGGCGCGCTGCTTCTGTCTCAACGGGCTGGTGCCCTGCGATGCGAGCCAGGATACCTCGCTTCCCGCTGCCATTCGGGCCCCGGCCCGACATCGGATAGGGAGCGCCTGCCGTCAACGCGTAAGCGCTCCCGTTCGACACCAGGTTTTCGTCTGATCGTGGATCAGCGTCACGGCGCGGATCTTGCTGACGCGGTGTCCTCGGGCCAGTTCCTATAAGGGTAAGTCCGGCATGGCGCAACGTTATCAAACCAGATTAACTTATATCAAACAATTTTTGACGCAAAATTATGTTCCTGATATGGTCTTTCGCACTTGCTAAGCGCGATCCGGCCACGTTGGTGCCCGGCGATTAGGTTCGCGTACTTCGCCAGCGGTTGAACCGGACGCTCAAGCAACCTGCAATGGCGGCCGGTACGTCCAGACGGTCTTTTGCAGCAGGTGGAGCGTGGTCCGGTTTCGTCATCGCCGACCTTGCTCGCGGGCATTGCACGGGCGCTGAACGTGACGACGCCGGGCTGCTCCGAAATGCCATCGGGGAAGGTTCGGCTGAGCGCGGTGATCCGCTCGAGTTGTCCGGCTTCGCGGATTCGGCACATCGGTTCGCCGGATCATGAATATGGCGGGGGGACGTCAGTTCGAATGAATCCTCTAGTGCGCGCTCGTGGCCAAGGCGCGCCCGGAAATCACCGAGCAGGGGGCAAGTTTCTTCGCGTGATCGACGGTGAAGTTTCGCCGGAGCTGGAAGGCAAGGTATTGATGCAGCAAACAGGCGACTCGGCACATTCTCGATCCACGGTGCCGTAGGGCTGGAGCGACAACGGAAGCAAGGAAGCGGCTTTGATCCAGGTGGGGACGCCGCGATTGTTCTGATCGAAAGAGTGCCGGACAGGTCGAGATGCGCGATGCTTCTCCGCATGCAATTTTGAGGATGACGAAATGATTGATTTGATTATGCCGATTTGGCGAATATGACGCTGGCCGTTGCGGCCAAGACGACGCGCAGGCCGTGCCCGTCATCTGCATTCGAATACGACACAACCCGTTTCAAACAATCCCAAAACCACTCCTGACAGTGAAATACAGATGAAAAACAAAAACATCAACGTCAGCGTTATCGCTGTTGCCGCATTCGCCGCATCTTCGGCAGCAATGGCGCAGTCGTCGGTCACCCTGTACGGCATGCTCGATTCGGGTATCGGCTACACCTCGAACATCAATGGCCACAAGCGGTTCGGCCTCGACGGCGGCGCCGTAGGTTCGAACAAGTGGGGCCTCAAGGGGGACGAAGACCTCGGCGGCGGCCTCAAGGCGGTATTCAAGATCGAAAACGGTTTCAACATCGGTACGGGCGGCATAAACGGCCAGGGGCCCATCGGTTCCACGCGTTCGCTGTTCAACCGCCAGGCCTACGTCGGCATTGCTTCCGATCGATACGGCACCCTGCGCATGGGACGCCAGCTCGACGCTGTAACGGAAATGGTGCAGGGCCTGACGGGCGACGCCATTTCAGCGTCGACATTCTCGACCCCGGGCGACGTCGACAACAACGACAACACGACGAACCAGAACAGCGCCGTGAAGTACATTTCGCCGGTCATCAACGGCTTCCAGGCTGAAGGCGCGTACTCGTTCGGCGGTGTTGCCGGTGCGATGGGTTCGGGGCAATCGTGGTCGGTGGCGGCGAACTACGCTCAAGGCGGCCTGACCGTCGCCGGCGGTTACTTCCGCGCGGCAAACCAGGGTGAGAACGGGTGGCAGAACGCAACGGCACAACCGGGTTTCGGTACCGCGCTGGGCTATCCGAGCTCGGGTTATAACGGTGGCAATGCGTTCAAGAGCGCGGGCATCGCCCAGATCGCAACTCAATACCAGATCGGTCCGTACACGGCGGGCTTGCGGTACTCGAACGCGCAGTACCAAGGCAACAATGGCCAGCCGTCGATCCACTTCAACGTGCTGGGTGCGCTCCTGCAGTACCAGGTCACCCCGGCGTTGTCGCTGGCCACCGGGTACACGTATGTCTACGGTTCCGCAGCCACGCCCAGCCAGGCTGCCGAAGGCCGCACGATGGCTTCGATCAACCAGGCGTCGCTCGGTGCCATGTACGCGCTGTCGAAGCGCACGTCGGTTTACGCCGTGGGCGCCTACGTCCATGCCCAGGGCGCTCAGGCTTCGGCTGCCGACTTTGGCAACACCTCATCGGGCGGCAACCAGGTTCAGGTCAACATCGGCATGCACCATAGCTTCTGATCTTCAAATTGCAGGCCCGGAAGCCCGGAGTAGTGGGTGCAATACGCCGGGCTGGCAGCATTCTGGTGGTTCCACATGGACCATGAGCGCTCGGATCGTCAACGATTCGAGCGCTCGTGTCAGACGGCCGCAAGCGGCCGGGGCGCAGCTGGCCGCCCGATCTCGAGTCTCGTCCGCGAATCGCCCGGACTTCACGGCAACCGTGGACGGCTTCCATCCCGCCATGAGCGCCGCCGCCGGTCCATGCGACGCCTTGTCACCCGCGTGTAACAAAAAGCCCTGCTGAAGCCGGGGGTGTCTCGGCCGCATTGACGGTTCACCCGTCCCGCAGTCGCTCGACTTGCCGGCGCGCAGCACGAATGTCGTCACGGCACTCAACTCTTCCAAGAATCTGTCGTTAACTCAGGGCGGCTGCCTCCGAGTGGGCGGCGCTCCGGCGTCTGAACCCGCTGGACAAGGGATCGTCAAATGCGACGTCGCGGCTCATGTGCCACGCTCGCCGCCGCGACGCCTCACGCGATGGGTCAATGCCCCGTCTGCGAGTTCGATGAGTACGCAACCATTCGAGGCAAGCGGGATCGCACCGCGCCTGTTGCTGCGGGCGAGCCTGAAGGTTGCCGGATCGAAGCGCGCCGGCGAGGGCTTTTCGTCTTGGTTAGAGAATGTATCCGAGCAGCTACGATGTTCCGATTGCGCGCCTCGTCGCGCGTCAGATTCTGTCCTGCACGCCCGCCACGCCGGTGCGGGAGGTCGCGCGACGCATGTTCATCGAGCGTTGCAGCTCGATCGTCGTGATGGAGGATGAACAGGTCGTCGGGATCTGGACCGAGCGCGATGCACTGTCGGCCGGCGACGATCCGCACGGGCTCGATCGGCCGGTCAGCGAGGTAATGAGCCATCCGGTACTGACGCTCGAGGCCAACACGCCGCTGGGTGAGGCCGCGATGAAGTTCAAGCAGTCGGGCGTCCGGCACTTCGTGGTGGTCCGCGATAACGCCGCGATCGGCGTGCTGACGCAGACCGACGTCGTCGTGAACCAGGGGCCGGAGTTCTTCCTGCACCTGAAGCCGATCGAATCGATCCGCATCCATCCGCCCGTCGTGGTGTCCGAGCAGGTCGCGCTGCACGACGTCATCACCCTGATGCGCACGCAACGACTCGATGCGATCCTGGTCGGCTACGACGACGGCGAGCACGGCATCCTGACCGAGCGGGACATCGTCCGGCTCCTGGCGGAAGGCGCGTCCCAGGGCGCGGTCGGGGTCTACGCGAGCAAGCCGCTGCAGATGCTGAGCGCGAAGCAGAGCCTGTATACGGCACAGCGCTTCATGACCGAGCACAGTATGCGGCACGTCGGCATTCGGGACGAGGCGGGCAGGCTGACCGGGCTGCTCTGTTTCGCGGACGTGCTGCAGAGCATCGAGCATGAATACGCGAACGAGTTGCGCAGCGCCGTGCGCGAGCGCGACGAAGCGCTGGGTCTCGCGCGCTTCAACCTGCGCATGGCGGATCGGGTATTCGAATCGGCGCTCGAAGGCATCATGGTCACCGATCGGCACGCGAGGATCGAGCGCGTCAACCAGGCCTTCACGCGCCTGACCGGGTATACCGCGGACGAAGTGATCGGGCGCAACCCGGGCCTGCTGAGTTCCGGGCGCCAGACGCCGGATTTCTACAAGCAGCTGTGGCATTCGCTGACGACCGACGGCCACTGGCAAGGCGAAATCTGGAATCGCCGCAAGACCGGCGAGCTGTTTCTGGAATACCTGACGATCACCAGCATTCGCGACAACGATGACGAGATCTCGCACTATGCGGCGATCTTCTCCGACATCACGCAACGGCGTCAGGCGGAGGAGCGGCTGGGCTATCTCGCCACGCACGACGTGCTCACCGATCTCGCGAACCGGGCGCTGTTCGAGGAGCGGCTCGCGCACGCGATCGCTCACGCGAAGCGGCTCGGTCGCAAGGTCGCGGTGATGTACCTCGATCTCGACCGCTTCAAGCTGGTCAACGACACGCTCGGCCACAACGCCGGCGACGAGGTGCTGAAGCAGGTCGCGGAGCGCATCGTCGCGTCGGTGCGCGCGAACGACACGGTGGCGCGCATGGGCGGTGACGAATTCGCGCTCGTGCTCGAGGAATTCGACGATGTTCGCGACGTCGGGCGCGTTGCACGCAAGCTGCTGGACGAAGTGGCGCGGGCGATCGATGTCGGCGGTCGCGAGATCTTCGTGACGCCGAGCATCGGCATCAGCATCTATCCGGACGACGGCACCGAGGCGGAGCACCTGATCCTGCTCGCTGACCAGGCGATGTACGGCGCGAAGAGCCGCGGCAGGAACGTGTTCCAGTTCTTCGAGAGCAAGATGACGTCGTCGGCGATGGAGCAGTTGGAGACGCTCGGCGAGCTGCACCGCGCGCTCGAGCAGAACGAATTCCGGCTGTTCTACCAGCCGCAATACGATCTGGCCAGCGGCCGGATCGTCGGCGTGGAGGCGCTGCTGCGCTGGCTGCATCCACGCAAGGGCCTGGTGCCGCCGGGCGACTTCATCGGGCTGGCTGAGCGGTCGGCGCTGATCGTCCCGATCGGCCGGTGGGTGCTGCGCGAAGCCTGCCGACAGGCGCGCCGCTGGCTCGACGAGGGTTTCGAGTTCGGGCGGGTGTCGGTGAACGTGTCGGCGCGGCAATGCTTTACCGACCATTTTCTCAGCGACCTGACGACCATCCTCAGCGAAACCGCGTTGCCGGCCGAATGCCTGCAGCTCGAGTTGCTCGAAAGCATGGCGATGAACACCCGCGAGGAAATCGGCATCCTGCTGCGCGAACTGGCGACACGGGGGATCAGCCTGGCGATCGACGATTTCGGTACGGGCTATTCGTCGCTGGTGTACCTGAAGGATCTGCCCGTCGATACGCTGAAGATCGATCGGTCGTTCCTGACGGACTGCGGTTCGGGCAGCACGGATGATGCAATCGTGCGCGCGATCGTTGCGATGGGGCGCGCGCTGGGGCTCGATGTCGTGATGGAGGGCGTCGAGACGGAGAAACAGCTGGCGTTCCTGCAGGAAATCGGCTGTCACCAGGTGCAGGGGTTTCTGTTCGCGCGGCCGCAGCCTGCTGAACAGCTGGCCGCGATCTCGTTGCGTCGCGGTGTTGAGTTGCTGACCGAGTGAGTCGGTGGGGTATCAATATGTCAGCCGCCGAGGTTCCCCGCGATCGCGCTACTGCCGCTTTTGAACGACAGCATGTCCGTCACCTTGCCGGTATAAAAATCGACGATTTCACCGCCATGCGTCAGCAGCCGGTCGCCGAACCAATCTGCTGCCAGTCGCGCGGGCGGCCCACGGTGACGTTGAATGGCATGTTCGACCGCACCGGTATGTGCGTCGATCACCAGATCCTCGCCCCAATTGCAGCGTGCCGTTTCCGGCAAGGGTAAGCACAAATGGCTGCCACTCTCGTTGAACAGGATGTTGGCCGAGCGAACCTCGCCAAATTCACCAATATCGCGCGACCATACTATCGAGCCATTCCGGTCACAACACAGCAATTGATTGGTATCGCTCGCGACGAACATGATTGACCCATCGCGCGCAAAGCGCAGGCGCTTGATCTTGCCGCCCGCCGGGAGATTGACCTTATTGATCTCGCCGCTGCGGCAATTCACGGTCAGCACCGAGTTCCTGGTTCGTTCGTCTGGAGCCCAAAGGAGTCCGTCGACCGGATCCACGTCGCCGAAACGTGCATCGAAATCACGCGCGACAGGATCGCCATGCTCGCCGGTGTCCAGATCGATCACCACCGGACGGCCTTTGTCATTGCTCTTGAAGGCGCTTACCAGCGCATAGCGCCCGGAAGGATCCAGGCGCGTCCAGAACGACAGAAACTTGTCAGTCTGATGCAGGACGGTGCCATCGGCAACCACGGTCAAGCGGCTGCGGTTGGTATTGCGTGCGACTATCCATGACGCCGATGCCAATGCAAGGCGACGGCTGTCGCGCGATACATCACACACCGTATCGTCCGTCTGCGCGCCGGCGACCGAGGTAATCGTTTTCGAATCACGGTCGTATTGCACTAACGCCGGGTCGGGAAGGAAAGCGTCAGTTTGGTCGAAGAACACGAGACCGCGGGGTACATCGATGTACACAAGTAACTCCGGCAAGAAATGCGCAAAAGACGTGTCGATCGCGATTGTTTGGGTTAGCACTGACGCCTTGCGTCGGCGGATCATGTCCTGATTATCAACAGACTGGCACGTGGCGTCGAGCGATTGGTCGTGGGCGGCTGGTCGGAGCTGGTTGACCGTGGTCGACCCGCAGCTGCCTCTCAACCCTGAGTTCCTTCGACGGCCGGTTTCGAGGTACAAGGGCCATTGGAGCAGTCGATCGGGATGGCAAGTGCTCGGCCCTCTGACATTGAGACGGGCTGAGTTCTACGTCAGCAATGTGCCGGATTGTTGAGCATGGGGGCGTCGAGCGGCCGTACCCGCCGTGGTAACTGGACGGCCAAGCCCCCCTGTTTCGCGTCCTTGATTTTTGACGTCTCGGCTCGGGCACAATGGATCAACACGCGTCTAGGAGAAGAGTATATGGATATTGATAGAGGGATCGATTCCGCTCAGAAAGCAGAGAAGGTTCTCGATGCGTTGGAATCGGGAAAACTGAAGCTGCGTCCACAAGATAGGTTCTGGGCTGACCAGCTACGCGTTTTACCGAGAGGTATTACCGGACTCCTTAATATTTCAAAGCTAACACCAGACGCGCTGGCGATTATTCGAGCCACTGCCCTGGCGTTGACTCATCTGGAACAAGCGGAAAAAAAGTAGACGATGAATCACCTCTTCCAATTCTTGACGCCCAGTGCATGCTGTTTCGACTCTACGAAGAGCTCTTTGTAGCGTTGACGGGTGTGCCGTCCGGCAAGGTCGGTTCAGAGCAGGAAATTAAATCGCGAATGCTGGCACGGTTCGGAGATGGCAACATAGCCCATTTTGATGAAATCAATGCGGCAGCTGGTGAACTAGAACAGTTCTACCGCGAAAATTCAGCGTCAATGTTTCGTGCCGGAAAATCACTTGGTGGTATTAAAGTGGTATCGGGCGGTCAGCGGCGCTACGGACCGTCAGCACTTTCGGCAACTCGGATCGCTGGTCTGTATTGCGACACCCAATTGATACCCGATCCGGTTTGGCCATTTTTTGCAGAAAACCTTCACCTCAATGCGTTACACCTACAACTAGCTATCGCGTTATTTTATATTCTGCCACTTCGTCCACTGGTGGATGCACGACTTTCGGTACCTCCAATCTTGGTCTTCCCTAGTTTCGAGGAGAGATTGGAGGCAAATGACGCAATGACTCAGGCTGGCATCGCATCTCTTGCCGTAAAAGTTATCGTCCCCGCCTGTAACGCGAATATGAGTACGATCGACGAACTGTTCGAGTACGTCAAAAAATACGAACAACCGTTCCTCGACGCAATAACGCGTGAAAGGCTGTTCGTACCGCCTGGAGTTGAACCTACCGCTGTAGGCACAGCAGAGGAGGCGGCAGCCATCTATCTGCAAGAGTTAAAGGGAGTGCGCGACCAGGAAATGCTTGGAAAAATGGAGAAGCTTCCGCGAGGCGTCCTTGTACTTAACGGAATTCTGGAAAGATTACGCCCTCAATACCACCTTGCAGAGAACGCTGAGGAGCTTAATAGTCAACCAATGCTCAGCACACCCGTGCATTGGTACTACTTCGAGCTTTGCGCACAGGCTGAAGCGCGAGAACTCATAAAGCAACAAGTACTGTCTAGGGAAGCATTCGATATTCTTCGAGCACTTCAAGATGACAGTTTGACCTGGTTGGGCAACGTGCCTATAGCAGGTCTCGTTGAGCTTCGAGAACGCATGGAGCACGCGGAACTTCGCGAACAATTGAAGAAAATCACAACTCAGTTGACTGCGGCGGGTCCCGCCGAACTTGAAGCTGTAGCGCGGGAAGTCCGGCATGGGTTGGACTTGCTGATTCAGCGCCAGAAGAAAGCAATAAAGGACATCGAAGACAAATACTCACCGAAATACTGGGCTGCAGGAACAGGTAGCGTTATTGGAATCGCCGCTGGTGCAAGTATGTTTTTCATGCCAGCTCTCGCAGCCGCCGCCGGCGTTAGTGCTCCAATCGCTAGTATGGTGGGTGCGATTGGTGGCGGAGGTATCGCGATGGCGAAGGACGCAGTCGGCCAATTTGTAGAAAAGCGCAGAGCACGAAAGAGTATGCTCGGTATCCTCGCAACGGCGCGAGCGACTTCAAAGTAGTGCTGCACACGGAGCGGTACCGACGCTTGAATGTCCGACCGACTACGGATCAGAACGGCGGCTTGTGGCCGATCGTGGCCTGCCGCCGCCCTGCAACGCGCGACTGGCGCAGATCGACCCATTGCTGACGGTCGAGCCGTCACGGCTACAACGGCAGGAAGCAAAGTGGAACGGACATTCCGCGTGTTTCTCTGTGGATCCACCTTGGGAAAGCCTTATGTCAAAATCGACGTATTCGCTTTTTTCTGCCGAGAGCACAATGTTCCGAATGGATCAAGTTCGCCGATTAATTAATCGAAAATGGTATTAAAGCAAGAGCGACAGCGTGCTTCACACTGCGTAAAAATTAGTGGCTTCTAAATTAACGGGGAAAATAATGGGTGATTTTGTACAGCTAGTTCAATCTGAAGGTGTTGACGGCCCGCGTCGGACCAAATTTACAGAAAAAAAGTGGAAAGCCGCATTTGATAGCGTGAAATCGCCTGATGTCGCTGACCGGCGTTTATATGATGCCGCCTTGGTGATTCACGCGAAGCTTGGGAATATTCGTAGCAGATTAAAGCTTTCGACAACAAAAGATCTCACTACGACAGAAAAAGTGCGAGCGTTTGTTGCTGCTGCAAATCACGGCTTTCTTGTCGCGCAAGAAAAGACCCGAGAGGCGTTAATCGCAGTGGGAAGGGAGCTTGCGCAGCGAAACGACGACGGGATCCGTCCTGACGACATTTTCGCGGAAGTCAAACTTGAACTGCCCGGCGGATTTGAATGGTCGCCCAATGAAATTGTTGAGAGCCTCGTCGAGGGAATTGAAATTCCTATCAAAGTTGCATTGCAAGGTGATCCGGATCTGAGCGGAAATCCGCGCATGGCGCAGATTTCGTGGAAAGACATTCTATTGGAACTCAATCTAGGGATCACGTATCGTCACACGGAAGATCTCTGGGATGATTGTCTTTGGAATGGCTATAGCGTACTAGAGGTGAAAAATAGGACGGTGTTTGTTCCGAAGGACATAGATGTGAAGCGAGGTCAGGCCGTCGGTATTGCCAGACGACACACTTTGTGGACCGGTTTTTCGCTTCAGGCAAAGATGTTACATCGTGAATACGCTGCTCGGGGCGCAACTATGCGCATTCGAGACATCAAGGCGATACGCAAAGAAGGTAGAAAGCAAGTAATTAGCGTTTCAAGACTGGGCGAAAGCTCAGAGGCGCAAGAGGATCAGGTATTACTGAGAATGCTAGCAAATGAACCGTACTATCAGGAACTACTTGAGAAAGACTTGCCGTCTCTAGAGGGTGTGACACTCACAGAGATCCTCGACGCATGGGTCGTTATATCACGTGCAGCTCAAATGCTATTGGAGACCATCTCCGATCATGAACGCGCTGCTAACGATCAAGAGGCTCCCACCCACACTTGGTTGCCGGCGTTTGTTCCCGTGTTGCAAACCGAAGCACTGGTTCAGGCAATTTCGTCCGCCGCAGCTATCGCGCCGGCCAAAGGGCGAAAGATCGTCGATTTCTTTACCTTTTATGGGAAGGCCGGGCAGGAGATCTGGGATTCCCCGCTGGTACCCGTCGGTTCAAAGGTAGTCGCACCGGTTTTCGCCGCAATTGTTAACCCAAATTTGAGAAGATTGGTCGACATTTGGATGCGGCGCGGCGGGATTGACCTCGAAGTCCGAGGAGATCCCTTCGAAGCGCATGTCAGATCGAAGATGGTAGCAGCCATCAATGCTTCCCCCGTTCTGGCAGGCAAGGCTGTTTGCATTGCAGACAACTATGTGTTTAGTCCGTCGGCAGGTCGATCCGAGCAGATTGATTTGATAATCGTGATCGGTTCGACCGTTCTGGTTGGTGAGAGCAAGTGCATTCTCGAACCTACTGAAGCGAAAGCGCTTGCCATGCACCAACGCACGGTTCTTGGGGCCGCGGATCAGGCCTTGCGAAAAGCAAAGGCCTTGACGGATAACCGGAGTGATTTCGTAACTGATGTCGCGCGGCTCGGGATAAAGCTCCACGAGGACTTCAAAGTTGTACCACTTGCCGTCGTCAGCACGTCGACCCATGTTGGTATTCCCGCCAAGGGGGTTTCGGTTGTGGATGAGTACATTCTCGGTAAGTATCTCGAAGGTGAACTCGAAGACGCTGGTCTGGATATGAGTAACCTCGCGGTTGTAAAGCGGATTAAACGGGTTTTTTATTCCGACCTTGCTGAAGCCGAAGCACGTGTGGCGGATTATCTTGCTTCTCCACCTCAGGTTCAAAGGCTGCGAGACGGGGTCAAGGTTCGTCTCGTGCCGCTGCATGCAATCAGTGAAACCGACTGGGAGGGACTGGTACTCACATTGGAGTGCGTTCCCCGGTCTAACGCTATTACTGCCGACGCGAACCTTTGAGGAAACCGGCCGCTGGCACCAAGCCGGTCCAACCGCGGCAAAGGTCGACGACTTTGATGCAGCCTTAGGTCGATAGGCTGGCTGTTTGCGGAGTGGAGCGGCCGTCTGAATGTGTCGGCACTGCATAAAACGAAAGTCGCTTTATGGCCGGCAAGCGACCGCTTGCCGGCCGTGATGCCATCAAACCTCCGTCTGCTCCGCCATCTCAAGGGCATCGTCGACCTCGATGCCGAGATAGCGAACCGTACTTTCCAGCTTCGTGTGTCCGAGCAGCAACTGCACCGCCCGAAGGTTCTTCGTCCGCCGGTAGATCAGCGAAGCTTTTGTGCGGCGCATCGTATGGGTTCCGTATGCAGTATCGTCAAGGCCAATCGATGCAATCCAACGATGTACCAGCCGGGCATATTGCCGCGTCGACAGATGCGGTGACGTGTGCGACCGACTCGGGAACAGAAAAGCCGCTGCCTTCAGTCCTCGCGCTTCGATCCAAGCTTCGAGGTTCTCACGGGTCTGTTCCGTGATCTCGAATTGCACCGGCCGCTGGGTCTTCTGCTGCATGATTGTCGCTCTGGACGCCACGTGGCTTCCGTGGCGGACATCTTGAACCAGCAACCGCGTAAGATCGCACGCTCGGAGCTTGCTATCAATTGCGAGATTAAACATCGCGAGCTCCCGAAGGTTCGGCGCCATTTGAAGTCGCGTCCGAATCGCCCAGATTTCTCGGAGTTTTAACGGCGGCTTCTGCCCGGTGAGCTTGGCCTTGTTCCATGGCGCACGGTCACGAACGACGACATTCTCGGATTCCATGACAATCTCCTTTTAAGCAAAGGGAGATTGAGTGCGCGCTTTATCCGGCGGGCGCTATCGACCCGGAGCAGCCGCTCAACGAAATACACTTCCGAGGTCCGCTCCTGGCGCACAGGAGCCATTCGTCGAACCTGAACGCCTTCAATGTCTGTCACGTCATATCGCCGAAACGCAATTGCGTTTTGAGGTAGTTCAGAAAAGCTTGCAGCTTGGGCGAGGGAACCAGCTCTCGCGGAAACAGTGCGTTCAAATCCTGCGGTGGACCTATCCATTCGGGCAGCACTCTCAATAAGCGCCCTGCCTCGACTTCGGGAGCCATGCTGGCATCCATAGCCAGCAACAAGCCTTTTCCGGCGCGCGCGGCGTCAAGCATAAGTGCGGGGTCGCTGGCGACGATCGCCGGTTCCAGCGCATAGTGAGTCGCCTTCCGTCCCGGCTTGCGCAGGGGCCAGGTATAGCCGCTGTCGCTACGAGCCTGATGAAGTGCGAGCGCAGGATGGAGCCGGAGTTCATCGGGAACGGCTGGCGCACCGTGCCGTTCGACATAGGCGGGACTCGCATAGACCGACGTCGAAAAAGTCCCGAGCCGCCGCGCCACGAGACTGGAATCGGGAAGGACGCCAAGGCGCAGAGCGACGTCCACTTCGTCATCGAAAAGATCCAATGGCACGTGCGTCGCCAGAATATCGAGCCGCACATCGGGATAGCGAGAGGAGAATCCGGCGATCAATGGCGCGATCCACGTGACGCCGAACGAATACGGAAGCGTCACGCGCAGCCAGCCTGCGGGCGTGCCGCGAATACGCTGCACGGCATTCTCTGCCTCGTCGAGCTGTGTGCAGATAGTGCGGCAGTGCTCGAAGTAAGCCGTACCGGCCTCGGTCAGACGCAGTTTGCGCGTGGTCCGGTGCAACAGGCGCGAACCGAGGTGCGCCTCGAGTTCCCGCACTCGCCGGCTGACCGTCGTCTTGGGAATCTGCAACGCGATCGCTGCCGCAGTAAAGCTGCCTGATTGCACGACGCGAATAAATACAAGCGTGTCGTTGAGATCCCTGGTCATCGACGGCAATATCCGGACTGAGTATTTGTTGATGGCTTGAGCCTAGCATAGAGATTGTGCCGCTGATGGCTCAATCTTTGCTGTAAGAACGGGCTAATCACGAGCCCGCGCCTGCAATATCTTGTCGCCTTCAACCTGGAGGCGCACATGAATCTCAGCGAATACACAAGTCACGATGCAATTGGGCTTGCAAAACGCGTGTCGGACCGCGAAGTCACGCCTGCCGAGCTTGCCGAACTCGCCCGTTCGGCGATCGAGGCCGTCAATCCCGCGATCAATGCGGTTATCGAGCACTGGCCGGCCAGCGATAGCGGAGGCAACCCGGAACACTGCACTGGTCCGCTTGCTGGCGTCCCGTTTCTGATCAAGGATCTTGCGGTTGCCATGAGCGGTAAGCGGCTGGAACTCGGGAGCCGGCTCTCCGGTGACGTTGTCGCCCCGGCCGATTCGTGGCTCATGTCGCGGTTCCGCGCCGCTGGACTCGTTACGATTGGCCGCACGACTACGCCCGAAATGGCGTTCAGCACGACCACGGAATCCACGCTCCAGGGTGCGACGCGCAATCCCTGGCAGCCGGATTCGAGCGCCGGCGGTTCGAGCGGTGGCGCCGCCGCCGCCGTCGCAGCCGGCGTCGTCCCACTCGCGCATGCTACCGATGCCGCCGGCTCGATACGGGTGCCGGCAAGCTACAACGGCTTGTTCGGACTCAAGCCGACGCGCGGGCGCAGCTCGAACGGGCCAGCCCTCGACGAAGTCTTCGCAGGATTTGGTGTGCAACTTGGCGTGAGCTGGAGCGTGCGGGACAGCGCCGCGCTACTCGATGCGATCCAGGGGCAGGCGATCGGCGAGCCTTACCTGACCGCTGCGCCGGAGTACAGCTTCCTGTCGCAGGTCGAGCGCGAACCTGGCAACCTCAGGATCGGCATGATGACCGATCCGTGGAGCGCGGATCGAACCGACCCGGCAATCGCGGCAGCGGTGGAATCGACGGCACGTTTCCTGGAAGAACTCGGTCACACAGTATTCGAAGTGCGGCCGTCACTGGGTGTCTCGTGGGACGCGTTTGTGCAGATGAATGCGACGATCTGGACGGCGACGCTGGTCGGCTGGATCGAGGGCCTTGCTGCCGCAACGGGACGCCCGATCGATGAGACGACGCTGGAGCCCGCCACATTGGCCTGTTATCGCTATGGCAAGGAAGAAAAGGCGTCCGCATTCGCCGCCGCTCTGGCGATGCGCAACGTTGTGACACGGGCTGTCGGGCATTGGTTCGAAGACTTCGATGTGCTGCTAACGCCGACGCTGCCGCAAATGCCACCGCGCATTGGAGAGTACGGCGAGGGCGCGGAATCGATGAACGGCCTCGAATGGACTCAGCGAGTATTCCGGCATTCGCCTCTTACCCCGCCGTTCAATGTCGCCGGTGTTCCCGCGATGTCGGTGCCGCTAGCAAGTCATCCCGAAACGGGTCTGCCGATCGGGATGCAGTTCGCGGGAGCATTCGCGCGAGAAGATAAATTGCTGCGACTCGCAGGGCAGCTCGAACGCGCACGGCCGTGGATCAATCGGCGGCCCGTAGTTTGGGCGGGACGTCAGGAGTAACCGCGACAACGAGTGCGTTTCATGCGGGCGGCCCGGTCCGCCCGTCTTTGCCTGCGCTCTCACGCAAAGGTAACCTGCCGCCGAACCGTGAACATCTACGCGTTCATGGATTGTCGACGATCTTGCTGCTGATATCGAACGTCCCTTCCTGCGGCGGCAGCCGCTTGCTCTCCCCAGCACCTGGCCAAAGATTGTTGAACGTCTCTATAACCCTTCTTGCGCGAACGTGACCGATTCGCTTGCAATCGGCGTTTAACCCGGAATTCATCACCAGACGAATTCGTGCGATAGCAGGTCACCAATCGCATTCAGAACGTGTGCTCGTAATTCAGTCGAACGTGAACCGTGTCGGCACTGCTATGGCGAATGTGCTTGACGAAGGTCAACCAGGTGAAAGCTGACCGCGCGAAAAATTGCCGTGTACGAGATCGTCGGTTGTCACTGGGGGACATTCATGAGCACCACCACTTCACCCGTCCAGGCCGTCCCCGCTCTGCGGCGGGTGCTGGTCGCCGTCGACGGTTCGACCGCATCCGCGCATGCACTCGCGTATGCCAAAGCGTTCCTCCCATCGAATGCGGCGGTGCACATCATCAGCGTTGCGGATAATCCGAGAACGCTCGTCCCGCTCGGGTCGAAAACCATGGCGTTCCTCGAATCCGCGCGCGTCGAGTTGCTCAGGGATGCATCTGATGCGGTGTCGCGCGCCAAAGCCGCAATGGATCGCGACGATCTCGTCATCGACACGGAAGTCATCGACCTCGCCACACGAGGCGGGGATGTCGTGAATGCACTGGCCGACAGCGCGCAAACCTGGCAGGCCGAACTCCTGATCGTCGGCGCACGTCAGCATCATGGCTTGCTCGGATGGGTCGAAGGGACGGTTTCCGGCCCGCTCGGCAAACTCATCGGATGCCCGCTGCTCATCGTTCCGGAAGGTTTCGCGTCGGTTGCCGAGCATCTGCCACGGCGGATGCTGTTCGCCGTTGACGGAAGCGCGATCGCACTCGACGCATTGCGGACAGGGTTGGCATTCTCGCGGGTCGACACCGAATTCCGTGCGATATACGTGGTTGATCGCCCCCCAATGCTCGGCGACTTCGTCCTTGGCGGGGCACTGGAAGAAGCATTGATCGGCGAAGGAAATCATGTGCTCCAGGGTGCCACGGCCATAATCGAAGGCACGGCCAGACATGCGCAGTCGCAACTTGTTCACGCAGATCGAGCCGGCGCGGACGTTTCCCATCTGATCGTGCGCGACGCGCTCGAATGGAATGCGGACATGATCGTCATGGGCACTCACGGGCGGCGAGGCGTGACGGGCTGGCTCGTCGGCACCGTGGCCGGGCGCGTGGCGCGCATCACGAAAACTCCGGTCCTGCTCGTCCATGCGTCGCGTGCGTGACGCGCTTCGTCGTCACGCATCCGCACCCACGGCGTGGAACAGTTCCTCCTCCTGAGCGCAATGCAGGCGCACGATCGCTTCCAGCCCGTACAACAAGCGCTGTATCGCCTGCACCTGCATGGTGTTCGTGCCGTCGCGCGGCAGGTCCGCGACCATTTGTCTGAGCGATCGGACCATCTTGAAGATCTCCCGGTGCGCGCCGCTCATCGCAGCCAGCGGGTCCTCTCCGCCGAGAAGCGGGGCAAGGCGCGCGTAGACGTCCCGATCGTCGGCGCGTTCGTGCGGCAGCAGCCGTTCGTCGAGCGAGTCGATCATGTGGACCAGCTCGCTGGCGATGGCGGCCCCGGATAGTCCCGGCAGACGATCCGCGAGATCCCTGATCTGGTCCAGCAACGGTGACAATGCCGTGTGCTCGCGCCTGAGCTGCTCGACGTCGACATCGTCGAGCCGGGCGTTCGTCGGCCTCGGGCGATCCAGCAACACGCGCAACGCATTGACGATGACGGCGACGTCGATGACTTCCTGAATCACCGCGCCGGCAATCGGCTGCAGGAATCCGGCCGCCGCAATCGTCATCGCGACGACCGACAGCGACATGCCGGCCACCACGCTCTCGAGTGCGATTCGGCGCGACCGTCGCGCGATACGTATCGCATCCACGAGTCGATCCAGCCGATCGACCAGCAATACCACGTCGGCCGCTTCGGGTGACGCGGCCGCCCCCCGCGCACCCATCGCGATACCGACGTCGGCGGCCGCCAGCGCCGGCGCGTCGTTCACGCCGTCGCCGACCATGATCGTCACGCCCTCCTTGCGCGCGGCCTGAATCGCGACGAGCTTGTCCGTCGGCGTCTGCTCGGCACGCACGTCGGTGACACCCAGCAACTCGCCGACGGCCTGGGCGATGTCCCGCCGGTCGCCGGTGAGCATGACGAGGCGCTCGACGCCTTCGCGCTTGAGCAGCCGCAATGCCCGCGGTGTTTCCAGCCGCACCTGGTCGGCCATTTGAATCGCGCCGATCATGACGCCATCCGCGCCGACGAATACGGCAGCCCCGCCCTCGCTGACGACGCGTGCCAGGAATGCGCCGCTCCACGGCGCATTCGTCGCGAATGCTGACACGTATTCGAACTTGCCGATCGCAACGGTCCTGTTGTCGACCCGGCCCGTCACGCCTTCGCCGGCCGTTTCGATGACGGCCGACGGCAGCGACAGGTCGATGCAACGTTCGTGCGCCGCGACCGTCAGCGCGTCCGAGATGACGTGGCCCGACGCTTGGGCCAATGACGCGGCCAACCGCAACACATCGTCCGCTGCGACGTCAGCGCCGCACTCGATCGCAACGATGCGTGCACGTCCTCCCGTCAGCGTCCCGGTCTTGTCGAAGAACAGAGTTGTCGCTTGTGCAAGACGCTCCAGCGCACCCCCGCCTTTGACCAGAATGCCGCGTTTCGAACAACGCGACATGCCGGATACGATGGCGACCGGCACGGCGAGGATCAATGGACACGGCGAGGCCACGACGAGCACGGCAAGCGCACGTGTGACGTCGCCGGTCAACAGCCATGCGATTCCCGCGACGAGCAGCGATGCGAGCACGAAGAATGCGGCGTAGCGATCCGCGAGACGAACGGACGGGCTGCGCTCGCGTTGCGCACGCTCGACCATACGGACGATGCCGGCAAACGTGCTGTCGCTCGCCGTCGTGCGGGCAATCATTTCGAACGGGGCGCCTGCGTTGACCACGCCGCTGCATGCGTTTTCCCCGGAACGGCGTCGCAGGGTGGACGATTCGCCCGTCAGCATGGACTCGTCCAGTTCCGCGTCGCCGGTTAATGTGCCGTCGACGGGCACGAACTCGCCGCTCCGCACCAGCAGCCTGTCGCCGGGGACAAGGGTGTCCGGCGCAACCGAGCGCCATTCCCCGTTCTCGAAACGGGTTGCCTGCCGGGGGGCGCGGCCGAGCAGTGCGCTCATCTCGCGTTGCGCGCGGTCCTGCGCATACCGCTCCAGCGTCCGCCCGCTCGCCAGCATCAACGCAATCACCGCCGCCGCAAGCGTTTCGTCGAGCACGACCGCCAGCGCGATCGCGAGCCACGCGAGCACGTCGATGCCGGCCTGCCGCCTCATCACGGCCTTGACCAGCGAGACCGTCAACGCGAGCAGGACCGGCAGCGTCCCCAGCAGCCAGGCGAATCGCGCGAGCGACGGCTGGCCGAACGCCACGCATACGCCGCCGCCGGCGAGCGTGGCGGCCGCCAGAATCAGCAACACGAGATCGATCGACCAGGGGACTCGGGACATGGCCATTGCTCCGATCGCCGTGCATGGTGGTGTTCGCCGCATCCGGTTTCGGTTGCGGACGGCGTGGCATCAGTCTAGGAAGCGCCGCGCTTTGAGCATTGACATGGGTCAGGACGGCGTGCCTCCCGTGAACGACCGGCACGCCGCGTTGCTTGACGTGAGTCAAGCCATCGGCCTCTTTCCTCAGCAAAATTGAGCCGTGACACCGGATGGCCTGGAGTCGATATCGTGCTGACGCTGGCTGTACTCTTCGTGCTGATTCTTCTGCTGAATCTCATGCCGGCGTTCGCCCCGCCCACGTGGATGGCGATGTCATGGGTCGGGTTCAACCTGCCCGATGGCAATCCGTTCATCTTTGCCGTTGTGGCGGCCGGCGCGGCGACGACCGGCCGTGTCATTCTGGCGACCTTCGCGAGAGCGCTTGTCCACTCCCGCTGGATGCGGGAATCCGACCGCGAGAATATCGACGTCGCCACGCGCTGGCTGCGACAGCACCGGACCGTCACCGCCGGCGCGTTTTTCTTCTACGCGTTGAGCCCGCTGCCGTCGAACTACCTCTTCATTGCATACGGGCTTTCCGGGTTGCCACTCAGAATCATCGCGGCGGCGTTCTTCATCGGCCGCGCAACGACCTATGCGATCTGGGCGCATCTCGGCCGCTTTGCATCGACCCGGCTGGACGTGGAATCAGAACTCGAAGGCACGTATCTCGGCGGCTACTTCGTCGTCACGCAACTGGTCTTGCTCGGCCTCGTGTTCGCGCTGATGAAGCTCGATTGGCGGGCGCTCGTCAATGAACGCCGGTTGACTTTCAGACGCGGCCGTCATCCGCGCGGTTCCGATTGACACGCGGCGCACGCAATCTTTCGATCGAGTGCATCGTCCAGCCGCTTCCGGCTACCGAACGCGCATCCCGGAGGCGACCTCGGGGAGGCTCTCGCGGCTCCGTGGATCGACGTGCGTCACGGCATTCAGGACACCGTGATGCTTCATTACGCGCGCACGCGCGTCCACCGCAATGTCGTGCCCTTGTGCGACCGTAAGATCAGCGTCGATGTCGAGATGCACGTCCACGAGGATCAAGTCGCCGGTCTTGCGCGTGCGCAGGTCGTGTACGTCGAGCACACCACGTGTCGCAACCAGCGTTGCGCGGATCGCCTGCACATCTTCATCGTCGGCCGCCCGGTTCATCAGATCATGCAATGCGTCCCAGCCGAACGTGGCGCCCATTTTCACGATCATTCCGCCGACGATGCCGGCATCCGGTGAAATAACCGTCACGGCTGCGTCGGCGCACACATACGTCACGATCAGTTGCCACCGGGTCGAGGGCATCATGCTATTCGTTATTCTGAAACGTGTCGGCGACGGATTTGAAAATGGCTGCCGCATTGAACGCCCGCGCATTCCCGGCAAAAACTTGCACCTGAATCAATACCTCGCGGATCTGCTCGACCGATATGCCGAGATGCAAGGCAGCGCCAGGCTGGAAACGCAATTGATTCTCGCAGCCGCCCGTGACACTGATTACTCGAAGCGTGACGAGGTGCGGCGTCTTCAGATCAATGCCGGGCCGGCGATACGCGTATCCGCAAATGTCCAGACTCTTTGCAAATCGCGCGAACTGCGGGGCTATATTTTCGGGTAAACAAAGTCTGGTAAAGAAAAAATATTGGAGCGCGTCACGCAGCGGTTCGCACATCCCCGGCAGCGCAAGGGGCGTGACAGGGAGGGGGGAGGGGGGCGGGATTCTCGCCCACGTCATATCGATGACAGAAATCGTTGTTTGCGGGTACATCGTGCGGCACGCTAGATTGGCCGAACCGGCGTCGATGCCTGCCCGGTGCACAGTCATGCTCGACGCGGATCGACGTGGAGGCCGAAGTCGATGAGCCGCGACATGGTGTCTCCGCCCAAGCGGGATTGCCCCCGCGCAAAGCATCCCCCGCACGTTTCCGGTGACCAGGTGGCGTTGCGCACATGGCACCGCCCGCCGAGAGGCACATCTTTTCGACACCGCATTGACGACGACTTCATCCAATCTCCGAGTAGATCGACGGCATCGCGTCGCGCGGCCGCCCGTCCTGACGGCCATCGGCGTGTCGAAGCGCTTCGGCGCGACGACCGCGCTCGCATCGCTCGACCTGTCGATCGGCGCCGGCGAGGTCGTCGCGCTGATGGGGGCCAACGGCGCGGGCAAATCGACGTTCGTCAAGATCCTGAGCGGCGTGATCCGTCACGACGGCGGCACGCTGACGCTGCGCGGCACGCCTTACCGGCCCGCGTCGCCGCACGCGGCGAAGCAGCTCGGCATCGCGACCGTGCATCAGTCGGTTGCCGACGCGGTGGTGCCGACGCTGTCGATCGCCGACAACCTGCTGCTCGACCGGCTGTGCGATCCGGCATCGCCGTGGCGCGTGCCGCCGGCCGCCCGGCGCGATGCCGCCCGGCCGCTCGCCGAACGCGTCGGGCTCGATGCCGACCTGGCGGCGCCGCTCGCGTCGCTTTCGCTGGCGGACCAGCAGCGTGTGACGCTCGCGCGAGCACTTGCCGGGCAGCCGGGCCTGCTGATCCTCGACGAACCGACCGCGAGCCTGTCGGCGCCGGAGGCCGAGCGCCTGTTCGCGCTGCTCGATACATTGCGTGACGAAGGCGTCGCGGTCCTGCTGGTGTCGCACCGGCTCGGCGACCTGCGCCGTATCGCCGATCGCGTCGCGATCGTGCGCGACGGACGGATCGTCGCCGATCTCGCCGCACCGGTCGATTTCGACGCGGCGGTCGAAACGATGGTCGGGCGGCCGTTGCCGAAGGCGCGTGCGCCGGGCCCGGCGCCGATCGCGCGGCCCGGCGACGGCGGCCTGAGCGTGCGCGGGTTGCGCCTGACGCAGGCCAGCGCGCCGTTCGATCTCGACGTGCGGAGCGGCGAGATCGTCGCGATCGCGGGGCCCGTCGGCGGCGGCAAATCGCGCCTCGCAAACACGATCTTCGGCACCGTGCGCGCGGCGCAGGGCGCGATGACGCTCGACGGCAGGCCGTGGCGCCCGCGTTCACCTGCCGACGCGATTCGCGCCGGCGTGTTCCTCGCCGGCGAGGACCGCTGGCGTACGTCGCTGTTTCCCGACAGCGTGCCGTTTGCGTCGATCGCAGGCACGATCAGCTTCCCGTTCCTGTCGCGCTGGTTCGGCGGCGGCGCGGTGCGCGCCGCGCGCGAGCGCACGGCCGCCGCCG
>NZ_QOBB01000014.1:0-64702 GCF_024704855.1 Burkholderia sp. HAN2018
GCTCGGGCGCACGCTCGAGCGCCGCGGCGGCACCCGGGCGCGTCGAGCGCACCGACGCGCCGCCCCATGCGCCTTCCGGCGCGCCGAGGTTCACGGTCGCGGCCAGCGCCTTAAAGTTCTTGCCCCACGAGCCCGACCACGGCAGCCCCGTCAGGATGAACGCCACCGTGCCGGCCGCGAGCCAGATGCCGGCCGTCGCGTGGAGGTTTTTCCACAGCGGCCGGCCGCGCAGCGACAGGTCGGGCCGCAATGCGCGCCCGACGCGCGCCGTGCCGCGCGGCCACCACAGTGCGATCCCGGTGCCGATCATCACGAAGGTCCAGCACGCGGCGAGCTCCATCAGCAGTTCGCCCGTCTTGCCGAGCAGCAGCTTGCGATGCAGCATCCGGTCGATCTGCATGAAGCGGTTCTCGACGCTCAGCGTGCCGAGCACGTTGCCGTCGTACGGGTTCACGTACACGCTCTCGCGGCTGCCGTCGCGCAGCCGGAACACGTATTCCGCGCTGCGGTCCGGCGCGGTCGAGACCTGGACGGAAACCGGCGTCGCGCCGGCCGGGATCGCGGTGCGCGCGCGCGCGAGCAGCAGGTCGGGATCGAGGCGCGGTGTGGCACGCGGCTCGACGACGAGCCGGTGCGGATACAGCAGCGGCTCGATCTGCGGCTGGAAGCAATACAGCGTGCCCGTGATCGCGAGGATCACCAGGAAAGGCATGACGAACAGGCCGGCATAGAAGTGCCAGCGCCAGAGCGTCCGGTAACCCGCGTGGGCGGAATGGGCGGGCGAGAGGGCCCGCTCGACGGTGGTCGACATGGTGTCAGCTCCTCGTGTTCGTTGAGCGGCCACGCCGGCGCGTGCCGGCGGACGTCAACGTGCGTTGCGCCCGCCTGCACGCAGCGACGGAGCGGGCGGCGCGGCGCCATGCGCGGACGGTGCGCATGACGGCGTCGCCCGCGCGGTGCGGGCAGGCGGATGAACGCTTGAATCAGGTCGTATGAGACGAACGGCGTGCAGGCCCGTGCACATCGATGTGCGCGGGCCGCGAGGCGGAACCGTCAGCAGAACAGGGGAGGCGCGCGGGAAGGCGGGCGATCGTCGAAGATCGATCGCACGAACGGAAGAGAGGCGACGTGAATCCGGAAGCGCCGCGGTACGGCGGCCGGAAACAGCAGCACCAGCAGCACGAACGACGCGAGCGCCGTGAACAGCGCGGCGCCGAATGCGCACAGGCTGTCGCCGCCTCCGGCAGAAGCCGGGTTGTCGGCGTGCGCGTCATGCTTGAGCGCATCGGCGAGCGCGAGCGCATCGTTGGCCGGCGTGATCGGCGCGCCGGCATCGAAACGGGCAGCCAGCGCGGCCACGTCGACGATCAGCGGGCCGCGGCCCGAACACAGCACCACCGAGCCCGCATCCGGACCGTCCGGATCGAGCATCACGGCGCCCGACATCAGCGCGCGGGACAGCAGCGTCACGAGGAGGAACCCCCACAGAAGCTGTCGCGCGACGCCTGGCCGGAGCAGGAAGCGGCGAAGTGCGTTCATGGCGCGCGATTGTACCTCCGTTTGCGGTGCGGGGCCGCTCGTCGCGCTGATGCACGGCATCAGCCCGGCGTGCTGCCGGAAGCGGATGCGGCGCGCGCGCGGCGGCTATCCGGAACCGGGCGATCCGCTTTCCGGCGGCGCGTTCGCCGGGCCGTATGACCAGGAGCCGTCCGCGCGGGCAGTGAGCACGTTGCCCGAGCGCCGGTCGTAGAGATGCCACTGTTCGTCGGCCGGGTCGTCGCCGTACGGCCAGGTCGTCAGCTTGCCGCCTAGGTCGAAGTCGAACGCCCACGAGCCCGGCTGGGCGCGCGGCGCGATCGATTGCAGGATCTGTCCGTCGAGACGTTGCGCGGCGGCGGCGATGTCGCCGGAGCGGGATTCGCTATGCGCGAGTTCGAGACCGTCGAGCGCGATCGACCAGTGGCAGTAGCAGATCCACAGATGCCCGCTGCCGGCGACCGTCACGTGCCGCGACGCGAGCCTGTCCCGGGATGCCGCGGACAGGCCGGGCGAGCCGGCGAGCGGCTCCCTGACATGCAGCGCGGGCTGCCCGAATTCGAACGTGAGAAAGCTGCCCTGGCCTTTCGTCACGGACCAGGCCGGGGTGTCGCAGATGGCCGGCCAGATCCGGTCGAAGTCGGCGGCGTTCACGGCGTGCGTCTCGCGTCGGCGAAACCGGCCCGGGTGTCGTTCGCGGTGTCGTCATCGCCGGCGAGCAGATCGGACAGGTCGGCGGGCGACATGCGCCGCATCGCCCACTCGACGTCGCGATCGTAGCGGCGATCGTTCGGGTCGAGATGCTTTTGAGCCTTGCGCCCGTAGCGTTTCACGAACACGCCGAGCGCGCCGGCCAGCCGGGATGTCCGGTTCCTGATGCTCATGCGGCGAGATTATCGGGCATGCGCGCGAATCGGGAATGGCCGCCGCGGCCGTGCTTGCCGCCGGCGGCAGCCGCTGCGTCGTGCCGGCTCAGGCCGGATACGCATCGTCGACTTTCAGGTTCGCGAGGCGGAACAGCGTGCGCAGCGTCTGCGGATGAATGTCGCGATGCGCGGCGAGCGACGTCAGCATGAAGTCGAGCACCTTCGCGTAGCGGAGCAGCACGAGGCAGCGCGCGAGATCGGGCGTGCGGCCGCGCATGTCCTCGGCGAGGTGGACCATTTCGGTCGACAGCGAGCGCGCCATCTCGAGTTCCATCTGCTGTTTTTCGGTCCAGTCGGGCAACGGCTGTTCGAGCAGTTTCGCGAGAAAGAGCTGGAACGACGTGTCGGACGAATTGGGCAGCGCATCCATGAAGGGCCTCGTTGCTTGCGCGAATCGTTCGGGCGTATCCGCTGGACGCGCCCGAGGGTGGGTTTGTGTCCGCGCGATGACCGGCGCGGCTGTCTCGCCCGAATGGAACGCAGGTTCCGTACCAGCTCGGCGGGGCGATTGTCGAGCAATGTCGAGCGACGGGGCGATGCAGGGCGGCGAGTCCCGCCGGTACTGGATCGTGGCGGCGATCGAGGAGGCCGTCTACCTGCGCGGCGCGATGCATGTCGGGTGCGCGGGGCGGTCCGGCGAAGCGAAATGCTTCACGGATGTAACGTAACGCGGGGATAAATTGCGTCGCGCGTTCCATGGCGGGCCGACGAAACGGGCAGCCGCGCGCCTGCCGCCTGCGCCTGTCAGGCGTTCGGCCGGCCGGAGGCGGCGCTGCGGGATGGCCGCCGCGGCCGGCGAAAACCGGCGGCGAATGTGACGGGTGTTTCAAAACCGAGACGGATTCGCCCACGGCGAGCCGGCTGCACGACCTGTCCAACTGGCCCAGCGAATTGCCGGCCAATTGTCCATGGGCAGACGGCGCGCGTTTGCCAACAATGCGCTGATCATCCCTGCGAGGTTCGACATGAGCGTCCACGCTTTTTTCTCGGCCAACCTGCTGTTGGCCTACACGGCCTATTTCATCGGGACGGCCAGCCCCGGGCCGAGCAATCTCGCGATCATGTCGGTCGCCGCGAACCAGGGCCGCAAGGCGGCGCTCGCGTTTGCGCTCGGCGTGATTTCAGGGTCGATGGTCTGGGCGACAGTGGCGGCGCTCGGCGTGTCGGCCGCGCTGCTGGCGTGGTCGAAGCTGCTGGTCGCGATCAAGATCTTCGGCGGGTTGTACCTGATGTGGCTGGCATTCAAGTCGGGGCGCACGGCATGGTCGGGCAAGGCGGCGACGTCGCTGAACGCAGCGGGCGAGCAACGGCTGTCGCGTTTCTACGTACGCGGCGCAATGCTGCACCTGACCAATCCGAAGGCGATCCTCGTGTGGGTGTCGATCGTCGCGCTGTCGTCGAATGGCGCGGGCGCGTCGCACGGCGCCGTCGTGCCGGGCTGCCTCGTGATCGGGTGCCTGGTGTTCGGCGGTTATGCGCTCGTGTTCTCGATGAACGGCGCGCGCCGGCTGTACGTGCGCGGCCGGCGCGCGATGGAAGCGTGTCTCGCCGTCGTGTTCGGCGTGGCGGGGATTCGGCTGCTGGTGTCGAACGTGTAGTGCATGCGGCGGCCATGCGGGCGCACGGCCGCCGCAAGCGGCTCGCGAGTGAGCGAGCCGTGCCGCGCGGCCGCCGTACTCAGAAAATGAAGCCCGTGTTGATGAACTTCGACGTGTGATCCGACACGATCGAATCGAGCAGCTGCTTGCTGCTGTCGGTCTGCTTCGCCGCGACCATCGAGCGGATCGAGAACGCGCGCAGCGCGTCGCTCACCGACAGCGTGCCTTCCGCCGAATCCTTGCGGCCCGCGAACGGGAACACGTCGGGCCCGCGCTGGCACTGGCAGTTGATGTTCACGCGGCACACCTGGTTCACGAGCGGATCGACGAGCGCGCCGATCTGCACCGGATCGGAGCCGAAGATGCTGACCTGCTGGCCGTGATCCGACGTCGTCACGTAGTCGAGCGCCGTCTCGACGTCGTCGAACGGCGCGACCGGAATGATCGGCCCGAACTGTTCCTCGCGGTACAGTTTCATCCCTTCCGACACCGGGTACACGACGGCCGGATAGAACAGCGTCTTGCTGAACTCGCCGCCCGAATGGTTGACGACCTGCGCGCCCTTGGCCTTCGCGTCGTCGATCGCGTCCGTCATGTAGGCCGTGCGATGCATGCCGGGCAGCGGCGTGATGCTGACACCCTTCTCCCACGGCATGCCGATCTTCAACTGCTCGAGCGCGGCGGTGAAGCGCTTCAGGAATTCGTCGACGATCGAGCGGTGCACGAGCAGCATCTTCAGCGCGGTGCAGCGCTGGCCGTTGAACGACAGCGCGCCGAGCAGGCACTCCTTCACGGTGAGGTCGAGATCGGCGTCGGGCAGCACGATCGCCGCGTTCTTCGCGTCGAGGCCGAGGATCGCGCGCAGGCGGTGCGACTTCGGGTGCTGCTTCTTCAGGTGGTCGGCCACCTTGCTCGAGCCGATCAGCGCAAGCACGTTGATCTTGCCCGACGCGAGCATGTGCGGCACGACCACCGCGCCGGGCGCGTAGATCGTGTTGATCACGCCCTTCGGGAACGCGTCGCGGAACGCCTCGAGCAGCGGCTCGAACAGCAGCGTGCCGTATTGCGGCGGCTTGAACACCACGGTGTTGCCCATCAGCAGCGCGGGAATCAGCGTCGCGAACGTCTCGTTCAGCGGATAGTTGTACGGGCCCATGCACAGCACGACGCCGAGCGGCGTGCGGCGGACCTGGCCGATCGTGCCTTCCGCGATCACGAAGCGCGAGTTCGCGTTGTCGAGCTCCTTCAGCGCGTCGATCGTCTGCGTCATGTACGTGACGGTGCGGTCGAACTCCTTCTGCGAATCGGCGAGGCTCTTGCCGATCTCCCACATGATCAGGTTCACCACCAGTTCGCGCTGCGCGACCATCCGCTTGATGAAGTCCTGCATGCACGCGATGCGCTGCTCGACCTTCATCGTCGGCCACTCGCCGCGGCCCGAGTCGTATGCGCGCACCGCGGCGTCGAGCGCCGCGTCGCTTTCCGGCTCGCCCATCACGGGATAGCTGCCGATCTCGACCTGCTCGACGCTGCCGTCCGCCTGTCGCACACACACGGGCGACAGCACGGTCTTGGTCGCGCCGTCCCACGGGCGCAATTCGCCGTCGACGAGCGACACGCGCTGGTGGATCGGCGAAGTGAGCCGGTACTCGGCGGGGATGTCCTGAAAGGCGGGAAACAGCTGTTGCAGGGAAGCGGAATCGGGCATGACGGTCTCGTTTGACGGGGTGTCCGGGAAGGACGGGCGATGCGAATCCTGAGCTGAGCGATCCTCGATCCTGAATCGGCATGATGACGCGCGCACGACGAAGCGTCACGGGGAAACATGGCCGAATCAGCGAATGGAACCAGTTCCATTAAAAAGGAACGCCGGCATGAATGCAAGATTTGCCGAATCGTGCCGCATGCCTTGAAAGCATCCGGAAAGACTGTTGCCGAATGCTTGGTATAAGACGCCACAGGCACCCGCAAACGTTTCCCTGTGGCCGGATTGCGCGGATAATGGCTCGGCGCGGCGAAGAAAAAAATGAAGTGAACCTGAGAGCACACGGAGTGAAGAACAGAAGAAAATCCGCCGCACTGCCGATGCGAGGTCGGCTGCCCGGAGCGCCGGGTCGGGGTTGCCCGGTCCGGCGCGCACCGGACTTCGAATGCATGCCGTCTGCTTCGACGGATGCTTCGTGATCCTCTCCAGTCTCTTCGTCGTCAAATCCCGAATCCCGCCTGGCACCCGGTCCTTCATCGCCCGATGGGGGAGATGGAATTCTTTCGTTTAAATTACGTTCGGGCCGCACAAAAGCTCGAAACGGAAAGGTATTCGTCAGGAATACGGAGCGCTGAGCGCATGCACGTTGCGGGCAGGCGACACGTCGAAAAATTACTAAAAACACGAATCATTCTCGTTTAATATTTCGCTCCGTTACAAGTCGCGACAGAACGTCGCGGCTCGTTTCGAGCCGGTTCCGCCGGCCGGCAGCCACCCGCGCCGGCTGTGCGTCGGCCGGCGGATGCGACGGGGAGATCCCCCGCGCATCGTCTCCTTCACGGAACGCTTCGTCGGTCGATTCGCCGCGTGATGCGCGCGTTGGCCGGATGCGTTTTCGTTCGCCGTTTTTCCTTCAGCCCCTACGTTCACGATGAAACTCAACAAGAGCGCCTGCCATGCGCTTCTGATCGCCACGTCGCTGGCCGGCGCACGCACCTCGTTCGCGCAGGCGAGCGACACCGCGGCGACCCTGCCCGCGATCTCCGTCAATGCGGCTGCCGAGCATGCGTCGTACGACGGCGGCCACTCGCGCGCGGCGACCAAGACCGACATGTCGCTGATGGACGTGCCGCAGACGGTGAACGTCGTTCCGCACGCAGTGATCGAGGACCAGAACGCGACGTCGATGCAGGATGCGCTGCGCAACGTGCCGGGCATCGGTTTTTCGGTCGGCGACGGCCAGCGCGACCAGATCACGATCCGCGGCTTCAACAGCATCACGGACCAGTACGTCGACGGCATCCGCGACGACGCGCTGTATTACCGCGACCTGTCGAACGTCGATCGCGTCGAGGTGCTGAAGGGGCCGGCGGCCGTGCTGTACGGCCGCGGCTCGGCGGGCGGCATCGTGAATCGCGTGCTGAAGCGGCCGGAAGCGAACCCGGTGCGCGACGTGGGCGTGACGCTCGGCACGCGCGGCGAGCGGCGCGGCGAATTCGACCTCGGCTGGAACGCGAACGATGCGGCGCGTTTTCGCATGACCGGCGCGGCCGAGAACTCGAACAGTTTCCGCGACCAGTTCCAGCTCAACCGCCAGGCGATCGCGCCGTCCGCGCAGTTCAAGCTCGACCGCGACACGGTGCTGAACGTCGAATTCGACTACCTGCACGACCGCCGCACGTCCGACCAGGGCCTGCCCGCGTATCGCGGCCGGCCGGTCGACGTGCCGATCAACACGTATTACGGCTCGGCGGACGCGGCGAACAGCTCGTACAACGACATCTCCGCGAAGAGCGCGACGGTGTCGCTCGATCACCGCTTCAGCGATTCGCTGTCGTTTCACGGCGCGATCCGCGCGTACGACTTCTCGCTCGAACGCAAGAACTACGTGACGTACGAGCCGATCAAGACCGCCGCGCACCCGGTCGTGACGCTCGACCAGTCGACGCGCCAGCGCACCGACCACGGCATCGACGGCCTGTTCGAGCTCACGCAGAAGACCTCGCTGTTCGGCATGCGCCACGAACTGCTGTACGGGCTCGAGCTGTCGCAGCAGCAGAAGTTCGACACGATCTATAGCGTGTCGAAGGTCGCGACCTACGATCTGTTCAATCCGCAGCAGGTGATCCTGCCCGGCGTGCCGACCGGCGCGCGGGCGAAGACGAACGCGTCGACCGTCATCGGGCTCGCGGGCGTCTATGCGCAGGACCTGATCTCGCTGACCGAGCACTGGAAGGTGCTCGCGGGGCTGCGTTTCGACTACCTGAACCAGATCCGCCACGACTACACGTCGTCGAACGTCAACCTCGACCGTACCGATCACGCGTGGAGCCCGCGCGTCGGCCTGATCTACGAACCGCTCGACTGGCTGACGCTGTACGGGTCGTTCAGCCAGTCGTTCTCGCCGCTCGCCGATACGCTGATCAGTGCCGGCGCGTTCGCGAACGGCGCCGCGCTCGCGCCGCAGAAGACCACCGCGTATGAAGTCGGCTCGCGCTTCGACCTCGGCGGCAAGGCGACGGCGAGCGTCGCGCTGTTCGACATGCGCCAGACCAACCAGCAGATCGGCGACCCGAACAATCCCGGCTACGCGCTGCCGATCGGCACGCAGCACGTGCACGGGATGGAGCTGGGCTTCACCGGCGAGATCGCGCCGAAGTGGTCGGTGTATGCGGGTTATGCGTACCTGAACGGGACGGTCGACGGCTCGGCGCAATCGACGGCAGCGGGCGTCACGGTGGCGAGCAACACGCCCGGGCTGATGCCGCGCCACAGCGCGAACCTGTGGATCAAGCGCGAGCTGCCGTACGGCTTCTATGCGGCGGCCGGCATGCAGTTCCAGTCGGCGCGTTATACGTCGGCGAGCGATCTCGTCACGCTGCCGTCGTTCACCACGTTCAATCTCGGCGCCGGCTATCGCAGCAAGAAGGTCGACGTGACGCTCACGCTCGACAACCTGTTCGATCGTCGCTACTTCATTGCCGCGCACGGCAATGCCGACCTGTACAACATGCCCGGCGACCCGCGCACGCTCACCGCGACGGTGAAGTGGCATATGTAACGCTCGTCACGCGCATCACGCGGGCGTTGCGCGACAATGCGGGTCATCGTCACGATGGCCCGCCTTTCGCTCCCCATGATCCGCCAAGCGCTTGATGTATCGAACCTGACCGGCCGCGCCCGCACGTTGTGCGCCGTATTGTTGCTGGCGTGCGGCCCGGCCGCGGCGGGCGAGCAGCCGATCCTGGCCGATGCCGAGCCGGAATGCCACGCCGTGCATGTCGACCGGACGATCACGCTGTCGGGGCGTTACGCGGTCGATTACGACGACGAAGCGGTCGGGCCGGACGTGTGGTTCGAGGACGACGATGCGTCGGCGATGCGCTTGCCCGACCGCTCGCAACGTGCGGGCATGATCGTTTTCACGAACCAGGACGTTGCGCGACGCGGGCTGCGGCTGCCCGCCGCGCAGCCGCACGGCGTTTGCCTGCTCGACGGGCGCGCGACGCTCGTGATCCGCGATCTGTATACCGCGTGCCCGGGGCTGGAAACGCCCGATAGCGCGCGGCTGGTGAAAGTCGTCAAGGCCAGCGTGCCGGTGCGGCACGCCTGCAACGCCACCGCACGCTGACGCCACCGCGGCGTTACTCGACGTCCTCGTCATCCTCGTCATCCTCCAGATCGGCATCCTCCTCCACGCGCTCCGGCGCCGCATACGCGCTCGCCTGCTCGAGCAGCCAGCCGCGAAACAGCTCCAGCGGCTTGCTGTGGCTGAACTCCGTCGGATACACGAGGTAGTACGCCGAATCGCCGACCGTCGCCGCGTCGCACGGCACGACCAGGCCGAGCTGTTGCAACTGTTCCTCGACGAAGAATTTCGGCACGAGCGCGACGCCGAGCCCGGCCGCGGCCGCGCTGATCAGCATCGTGTGCAGCTCGTAGCGCACGCCCTGCATCGTGCGGATGTCCTCGACGCCGTGCGTCTCGAACCACTGCGCCCACGCGCCGGGGCGCGTCGTCGAGTGCAGCAGCGGGTAGGCGAGCAGATCCTCGACGCGCTCGACGGGCCGGTCGAGCAGCGCGGGCGAGCAGATCGGCACGACTTCCTCGCCGAACAGGTAGTCGGACGACGTACCGGGCCAGGTCGGCTTGCCGTAGTGGATCGCGGCCTCGAAGTGCGTGTCCTCGAACGAGAACAGGTCGGTGCGGCTGCCCATGTTCACGCGCACGTCGGGCGTGCGGTCGTAGAAGCTCTTGATACGCGGGATCAGCCAGTGCGACGCGAAGGTCGGCAGGACCGCCAGCTCCAGGTAACCGCCGCCGCTGCCGTGCGCGATGATCGACAGCGTGTCGCGGTCGAGCGCCTCCAGCGCGCGGCGCACCTGCGTGCCGTAGAGCTTGCCGGCGCGCGTCAGCACGACGCGCTGCTTCACGCGTGCGAACAGCCGCACGCCGAGGCTGGCTTCCAGCGTCGCGATCTGGCGCGAGACCGCGCTTTCCGTCAGGAACAGCTCCTTGGCCGCGTGCGTGAAGCTCTCGTGGCGGGCGGCGGCTTCGAAAGCCACGAGCGCGCCCATGTTGGGGATCTTGAATTTGCGCATGATGTTCGATTCGTCTGACGGTCAGGCCCGCGCGGCGTCGGGCGGAAGGCGGGGCCGAGGAACGGCTGATAATTCCAAAAACTCATCACGTATCAATTTAATCTCGCTTTACGCCCGGCTGCAACCCTTTGAATAATGCTCCCCACGCAAGGTCAGGCGCCCGCTGGGCAGCCGGCCGACGAGTTGCCGGCACGTTTGCCGGCGGTCCCCCGAGACGAGAATCCTGATGCGCAATCCGAATATCGAGAGCTTGCTGACGAAGCTGCTGGGACAGGCGAAGACCGACGCCCTGTTCTCGACCCTGAACATGCCGGCCATCCTCGAAGAATGGGAGGACGGCGTCGTGACGCGCGCGGAAATCGCGCAGGCGATGAACATGGCGCTGTTCGAAGGGCTGCTCGAGCGTTCGGCGAACGGCCGCGCGTACACGGCCGACGCGATCGAAAGCGGCGGCTCGGTCTATTTCGACCACGGTGCGCTGCGCACGGTGCGCTGGCCGCACACGGGCGCGCTGCCGCCGGGCGAGGCCGCGTTCACGCGCATCCTGCGTCCGCTCGGCTTCCGCCTGAACGGTCGTTACCCGCTCGACAAGCTCGGCATGACGGGCCGCGCGTATGCGCATGAAGACGCGCCGGACGAAATCGCGCAGTTCTTCGTCAGCGAACTGCATCCGGAACGTTTCTCGAAGGAATTCCAGCAGGCCGTGACGAACGTCGTCAGCTCGTCGCGCGATCCGCTGTCGCCGGCGGCCGTCGCGCTGCTGTGGGAAGTCGAGCGCGAAGGCTGGCTGTCGCTCGACGCCGCGCACGCGCTGCTGCCGGAGATCGTCGGTGCGTTCGCGCGCCAGCACGATGTGCCGAACGAACTCGACTACGAAACGCTGCTGATGGAATCGGCGGAAATGGCGTGGATCGCGACCGAAGGCAATGCGTTCAACCATGCGACCGATCGCGTGGCCGACGTGTTCAAGCTGTCCGACGACGAGAAGGCGAAGGGCCGGCCGATGAAGCCGGAAGTCGAGCGCTCGCGCTCGGGCCGCGTGTTCCAGACCGCGTATCGTGCCGACACCGTCGAGCGCGAGTTCCGCACGCGCGACGGCGGCACGGTGAAGCGCAACGTGCCGGGCTCGTTCTACGAGTTCATCACGCGAAAGCGCACGTTCGACCAGGCGGCGCGCCGCTGGGTGACCGACCTGCGTTTCGATGCGGGCAACGCGCAGGGCATCTTCAAGATGACGGCGAACGCGGCGAAGTAACGAAGCGAAAGCGGGGTACGCCGCTTTCGGAAGCAATGAGCCGATCGGGCAGGGCGCAAGGGCGTCCTGCCCGATTTGCGTTGGGCGGCGGCCCGCGATGCAACGCAATACGCGCGATCGGGCGAATGCCGGATCGCGGCGTCACGGTCATCGATGTGGTTGGGGAAAGTGGAAAGCGGCAAAGCGGCCGGCCCATGCCGCGCCCCGTGCCGTCAGAATACGTGCGTGATCAGAAAGAACAGCACCAGCAGCCCGACCGGCACGCCGAGCAGCCAGGCGATCAGGTATTTGCCCATGTCGTAGGTCCTGGTGGCCGCGACGCCGTCGGCGCCGCGGCGGTTGCATGAATGTGCTGTCGCGTCACAGCTCGCGGTCGAATTCCTTCAACTGCTTCTCGGCCGCGTCGCGGGCGATCCCGTACCGTTCCTGGATCTTCCCGGCGAGATACTCGCGATTGCCGTCGGCGACGGCCAGATCGTCGTCGGTCAGCTTGCCCCACTTGGCCTTCAGCTTGCCGGTGAGCTGCTTCCACTGGCCCTTGATCTTGTCCTCGTTCATCGTGTGCTCCTTGTCGTGCAGGGATAAAAAGCGCGGCGGCGTGCCGCGCCGGGAGGTCAGGCCTTCGCCTTCAGGCCGGATGCGTCGACGTGCTTCACGCCCTTGACCGCGCGCGACACGGCGATCGCCTTCTTCACGGCGGTCTTCGTCGGCAGCACGCCCGTCAGCGTGACGACGCCGTCGACGGTCTTCACGCTGATGTCGACGCTCTTCAGGCCGTCGGTGGCGGCCAGCTCGCCCTTCACCTTGGTCGTGATCCATGTGTCGGTGACGGGCTGGTTCGATTCGGTCTTCATGCCGTTGTCGGCGGATGCGTCCTGCGCAACCGCGTTCGTGAGCGGCGCGGCGCCGAGCAGGAAAGCCGCGCTGACGGCGAGCAGTGTCGAAAGGTGCGAGATTTTGTTCATTGATGTTCTCCTTCGATTGATGGGGTGAGTGGACCGATCGTCGAGCACGGATCGTGCCGCGCGATCGTGCCGCGCGTTACTCCCGCGTTACTCCATTACCCGGCGATCGGCGTGTCGTAGCCGGGCTCGCGCGGCGGCATGTCCGGGCGCGGCACGTCGGGCGGCAGCGGAACCGGCGGATCGGTGCCGGGCGGCGGTTCGGGCGGGTTGTCCGGAGGCGGTTCGGGCCGCGTCGGATCGGGTGTCTGATGCAGCTTCATCGTGCTTCTCCTCTGCGGTTCGGATGGCAGCGCATGAGCGCCGATGCAGAACCAGCGTACCGGGTCGAACGTGCACGGGCATCGCGCAAATTCACCTGATCGGCTAGTGCGTTTGCACGGGGGCGTCGTGACGGGGAGGGGGTGCGCTCGCGGGGTGCGGCGCGCGCAAAGCAGGCGCGGAGAATGCTTCCGGCATCGGCGGGATGCCGCACGGTGGCGGCACGCGGTGCGAATGTACTATGGCGATTAGTGCATCCGCGCCTGTCGCGCACGGATGCGGCGCGCGATCATCGCCACACGCGCCGGCCGGCGCGTGTCGACGAAGCGGCAACCGGGCCGGCGGTCATGCTGACGACATGGACAAGCATTCGATGAACGAACAGGTAAACGAACAGGTGCTGAAGTCGCATACCGACCGGCGCCAGCTGCACCAGATCATCGCGGGGCTCACCGAGGGCGTGATCCTGGTCGAACCCGACCAGCGGATCGTCTGGGCGAACGAGGCCGCGCTCGCGATGCACGGCGTGACCGAGCTGAAGGCGCTCGGCGAGACCGTCACCGATTACCGCGAGCGCTTCCGGCTGCGCTACCGGAACAACCATCCGGTGCGCGACGGCCACTATCCGATGGATCGCGTGATCGCGGGCGAGGAGTTCAGCGACGTGACGGTCGAAGTGGAATCGGCCGCCGACGAATCCGTGAGCTGGGTCCACCGCATCCGCAGCCTCGTGCTGACGAACGCGGCCGGCGAGCCCGACTGCCTCGCGCTGGTGCTGCACGACGCGACCGAATGGGCGAGCGCCGAGGAGCGCTTCGAGCGCACCTTCAACGCGAACCCGGCGCCGGCCGTGATCTGCCGGCTCGACGACCTGCGCTACGTGAAGGTCAACCAGGGTTTTCTGGACATGACCGGCCACGCGCGCGACGACGTGCTCGGCCGTTCGGTATACGAGCTCGACGTGCTCGAACAGGCCGAACGGCGCGAGCTCGCGATCGAGCGGCTCGGCGAAGGCGCGACGATTCCGCAGATGGAGGCCGTGCTGAAACTCGCGGACGGCAGCACGAAGGCCGTGGTCGTCGCCGGGCAGCCGATCGACATGAACGACGAGGCATGCATGCTGTTTACGTTCATGGATCTCGAGCCGCGCAAGCAGGCCGAGCGCGCGCTGCGGCAGAGCGAGGAACGCTTCGCGACGGCGTTCCGGATGGCGCCGGTCGCCACCGCGATCGTCACGGCCGACCGCTTCGAATTGCTCGACGTGAACGGCGCGTTCGCCGCGATGACGGGCCATGCGCAGGACGACCTGCTCGGCAAATCCGCGGAGGAAATCGGGTTGTGGGCCGAACGCGGCGCATGGCAGCGCATCGAAGGCCGGCTCGCGCGCGACGGCAACGTGCGCAACGCCGACGTGCAGATTCGCACGCGCGACGGTGACGTGCGCGACTGCGTCGTGTCGGCCGACCCCGTCGCGATACACGGGCGCGACTGCCTGCTCGTCGCGCTGCTCGACATCAGCGATCGCAAGCGCACGGAGATGGAACTCGTGTACGCGATCGAAACGGCGATGCAGGATGCGTCGTGGTTCAGCCGCACGCTGATCGAGAAGCTGGCGAACGTGCGGCGCGCGAACGCGCCGGATGCGGGCGCGCAACTGTCGGACCTGACCGCGCGCGAGCGCGACGTGTTCGACCTGCTGTGCCACGGTCTCGCCGACAAGGAAATCGCCGGCCGCCTCGGGCTCGCGCCGAACACCGTGCGCAATCACGTCGCGACGATCTACGCGAAGCTCGACGTGCACAGCCGCGGCGAGGCGATCGTATGGGCGCGCGAACGCGGAATCGTCGGCGCGGCCGACGCGAACGGCACGCGCGGCGCGAAGGCGGGCGAGAACGGCAAGGACTGACGCCGTCGGTACGAATGCACCATGCGCGCTGGTGCATCCGCATCTGCCGCGCGCGGCGCCCGCTTGCGATCCTGTCCATTCGGCGGCGCGGCGCTGGCCGTCATGCCGCCGGTTCTCCCCAACCATCGCAGGAGACGACCATGGACAGGAATCGGATCGAAGGCAAGCTCAAGCAGGTCAAGGGTTCGGTCAAGGAAGCGCTCGGCAAGGTCACGGGCGACCGCAAGACGGAAGCGGAAGGCGTCGCCGAACAGCAGGCCGGCAAGCTTCAGGAGCAGGCCGGCGAGGCGGCGGATGCGGCGCGCAAGCAGACGGGCGCCGATCGGCACTGACCGATAACGCGGCGCCGCGGGCGTCGCGGTGGCCGGCCGGGCCGTCATCGCAACGATGATGCGCTGCCGGCATGACCACGACCGGCCTTGATGGACGGGCGCCGGCGCCGCTTCCCATGAAAACTGCCTGCCCGCGGTTCACGGCTGCGCGGGCCGCGGGCAGGCCGCGCATGCGGAACTTGATGACAAATCCTCACTACATAGTTCCGATATTTCGTTTGCTGCACGGGTATTGGCTACCCACAATCCATTCACCTCTTTCGCGATGAAAGGCTCTTCGGAGACGGAGCCGCGGCGATCGACCGGCCGGGTGCGTCGCACGACGCCCCGGTAGCGGACGAGACGACCGGCACGCGAGAGGGTGTCGACGCGCGGTGGTCGCGCGTTGCATCCCGGCCCCCAGAACAAGGATTGTCATGACGTTCCGCATTCGTTCGCTTTCCGGCGTCGCATTGACCGCCGCGATTCTCGCGCTCCAGACGGGCGCGGCCCACGCGCAGGAGACGGTCGTCAAGGTCGGCGTTGCCGGCCCGCTGACGGGGGGCGGCGCCGCCTACGGCAAGGACATCGAGAACGGCGTGCGCATGGCCGTCGACGAGGCGAATGCCGCGCATCCGACGGTGGGCGGCAAGCCCGTGAAGTTCGTCGTCGCGTCGCAGGACGACCAGAGCGATCCGCGTACCGGCGTGCAGGCCGCGCAGCAGCTCGCCGACGCGCAGGTGGCCGTCGTGATCGGCCACTTCAATTCGGGCACGACGCTGCCCGCGTCGAAGATCTACGCGAAGGCCGGCATTCCGATGATCACGCCGTCGGCGACCAATCCCGACATCACGCGTGCCGGGCTCGGCACCGTGTATCGCGTGATCGCGACCGATACGCAGAACGCCGGCAACGCGGGCGCCTATGCGGCGAGCGTGACCAAGGCGAAGCGCATCGCGATCATCGACGACCGCACCGCGTTCGGCCAGGGCGAAGCCGACGAATTCGAGAAGGCCGTGAAGGCGAACGGCGGCACGATCGTCGCGCGCGAATTCACGAACGACAAGGCGGTGGATTTCAGCGCGCAGCTCACGAAGATCAAGAGCACCAACGCCGATCTCGTGTTCTTCGGCGGCCTCGACGCGCAGGCCGCGATGCTCGTGAAACGCATGCGCCAGCTCGGCATCCGCGCGCAGTTCCTCGCGGGCGGCGGCGTGATGAACGCGAACTTCATCAAGCTGGCCGGCAACGCGGCGGAAGGCGCGGCCGTGTGGGAATACGGGCAGCCGCTGTCGCGTCTCGCGAAGGGCAAGGCGTTCGAAACGAAATTCCGGCAGAAGTACGGTGTCGACATGCTCGCGTATGCGCCGTTCGCCTACGACGCGACGTGGATCGCGATCAACGCGATGCAGAAGGCGAACTCGACGAAGCCGGCCGATTTCAACGGCGCGCTGAAGGGCACGCGCTACGACGGCATCACGGGCACGATCGCGTTCACGAACACGGGCGACCTGAAGAGCCCGAGCTCGACGCTGTACGAGGTGAAGAACGCCGCGTGGCAGCCCGTCACGACGAAATCGGCGGATTGAACGCAACAGGCGCGCGCGGACTTTCGCGGCGCTGCCGGACGTGCTGAAATGCCATCGGCGATCGGTTGCGATCGCGGCGCACGCCGGTGCGGCAGCCGCACGAGTCCGCCCGCGCGACGCCGCGTGCGACGCGGCACGAACAACCCACGGGCGCGGCCGGGTGGCCGCGCCCTTCATGTGCAACTGGAGTCAGTCGTGAGTTCTCAAGTCGTCATCGTCGGCGGTGGTGTGATCGGCAGCTCGATCGCCTATTTCCTGCGCGCCACCGATCCCACGGTATCCGTGACCGTCATCGAGCGCGACCCCACCTATGCGAGATCGTCGTCGGCGTTGTCGGCCGCGTCGATTCGCCAGCAGTTCTCGACACCGCTGTCGATCCAGATGTCGCTGTTCGGCATCGACTTCCTGCGCACGATCGGCGAACGGCTCGAAGTGGACGGCCACCAGCCGTCGATCGACCTGCACGAAGGCGGCTACCTGTTCCTCGCGACGCCGGCCGGCGACGCGACGCTGCGCGAGAACCATGCGCTGCAGACGAGCCTCGGCGCGGATATCCGGCTGATGGATCGCGATGCGCTGCGTGCGAAGTTTCCGTGGCTGAACGTCGACGATCTCGTCTCGGGCTCATATGGCGTGAGCGGCGAAGGCTGGTTCGACGGCTACGGGCTCGTGCAGGCATTGCGCAAGAAGGCGCAGGCGCTGGGCGCGCGCTACGTGCCGTCCGACGTGACCGCGGTGGTGCGCGACGGCCGCAAGGTGACGCATGTGGTCACGGCCGATGGCGAACGTTACGCGTGCGACACGCTCGTCAACGCGGCCGGTGCGTGGGCCCGCACGCTGTCGTCGATGATGGGCATCGACATCCCCGTCCATGCGCGGCGCCGCAGCATCTTCAACGTGTCGTCGCCTGCCAGGCTCACGGATTGCCCGCTGCTGATCGACCCGACCGGCGTGTATTTCCGGCCGGAAGGGCGCACGTACATCTGCGGGACGTCGCCGAGCCCGGATCGCGATCCGGACGACCTGCCGCTCGACGAAGTCGACCACGACCTGTTCGACGAGGTGATCTGGCCGACGCTCGCGAACCGCGTGCCGGAGTTCGAGGCGCTGCGCGTGGAGAACTGCTGGTCCGGGTACTACGAGTACAACGTGTTCGACCACAACGCGATCATCGGGTATCACCCGGACCTCGACAACGTCGTGTTCGCGAACGGCTACAGCGGCCACGGGCTGCAGCAAGGGCCGGCGACGGGGCGTGGGGTCAGCGAACTCATTCTGGGCGGGCGTTACGACACGCTCGACCTGTCGTCGCTCGGTTGGGCGCGGGTGCTGGAAAACCGGCCGATCGTCGAAAAGAACGTCGTGTAGCGCGGCGTGCCCCGCCCGGTGTGGTGGGCGGGATTCTCCTTGTGTCTCGACTCATTGGCCCGACTGTGTCGGGCCTTTTTTGTTGCGCGTGTCAGCCGGCGCCGTAGATCGCGTCGCGCAGATCGATCGTGTACTGGCCGTTCATCCCTTCGTAAAGCGTGTTCGACAGCGACACGACGGTGAGCCCGCGGGCGCGGTCGACGAACCACGAATGCCCGTAGACGCCGCCCCAGCGCCACGTGCCCACGGATTCCGGCGATGCCGCCGCGAGCGGGTCGCGCAATACGGAGAACCCGATGCCGAACCCCGCGCCGGGCAGGTCGGGCAATTCGAGGTTGCCGGTGTGGGCGCGGCCCATCTCGTCGACCAGGTCGGCCGGCAGCAGCGAGCCGCCGCCCGCACGCAGCGTGTCCAGCACGTTCAGCACGTCGCCGGCGGTGCCGACCATCCCGGCGCCGCCCGACGGGAAGGCATCCGCGTCGAGCGCGCGCGACGGCGAATACGTCACGCCGACGGTTCCGTCGAAGATGGGCACGGTTTCGTTTTCGGCGAGCCGGTGCGGTTGCGGCGTGTCGTTGACGTAGGGCGTCGCGAGCCGCGCGGGATCGCGTGCGACGAATCCCGTGTCGCGGGCGCCGAGCGGGCGGAGCACGAGCGTATCGATGGCGTCGGCGAGCGGCAGCCCGCTGACGGCCTCGATCAGCGCGCCGACCACGTCGATCGAAAGCGAATAGTTCCAGCCGGTTCCCGGCGCGAACTGCAGCGGCACGCTCGCGATCCTGCGCAGGTTCTCGGCGAGCGTGATCGATGCGGCATCGAGCCCGTCGGAGGCGCCCGCGCGCGCATAGGGGCCGGTCGCGTCGGCTTCCGTGAAGCGATAGCCGAGGCCGGCCGTATGCGTGAGCAGGTGGCGCACCCTGATCACCGGCACGCTGCCGTCGTGCAGCGCCGGGCGGAACCCGGGCAGCCAGCGCGTGACGTCGTCGTCGAGCGACAGCTTGTGTTGCGCGACGAGCGCCATCGCGGCCGTCGAGACGATCGGCTTCGTCACCGATGCGAGCCTGAACTGCGTGTCCTCGCGCATCGGCGTGCGCGCTTCGCGATCGGCGAACCCGGCCGCGCGGCGATAGACGAGTTCGCCGTCGCGTGCGATCAGGACGACCGCACCAACGAGGCGATGTGTTTCGAGTTGACGGGACAGTACCGCATCGACGCGCTCGGCGAGTGCGGGATCGGTCGACGGCTGCCGGGATGATGCGCGGTTGGGGATCATCGAAGACTCTGTCGTGAAAGGTGAGCCGACATGGTAGGCGGCATGCCAGGGAAGTGGCGTTTATCCATACGTCGAACAGGGCTTCGTGCACCGCACCGGCCGACGCGGGCGGCCACGGGGCGGGGGATTCGACCGGGCGCCACGGCAGCCGCGTTGCGGTGCGTCACGCCGGACCTGCGCCGGGCGGCTGCCAAAATATGCCCCAAGCGGCGGGCGGCGTTCGTTAGAATCTGCTTTCGTCGAGGAAACAGCGCAATTGCATTGGGGCAGGGCGGTATCGCGTCACGGACACTGCTTGCCCGGAATTCATCGTTCATTTTTCACCGGAGGCGAGCATGCCAGGTTTACTTCCCGATGTTGACCGCGAGGGGCTCCTCGAATATTCGGTGGTGTACACCGATCGCTCGGTCAACCATATGTCGCAACGCTTTCAGGGCGTCATGCGCGACATCTCCGGCACACTGAAAAACGTCTACAACGCGAAGTCGGTCGTGATCGTCCCGGGCAGCGGGACGTTCGGCATGGAAGCCGTCGCGCGGCAGTTTGCAACGAACAAGAAGTGCCTGGTCATCCGCAACGGCTGGTTCAGTTTCCGCTGGTCGCAGATTTTCGACATGGGCAGCATTCCGTCCGAAACGACGGTGCTGAAGGCGCGCCCGGTCGAAGCGGGGCGGCAGGCCGCGTATGCGCCGGCCCCGCTCGACGAAGTGGTCGCCGCGATCAGGGAACACAAGCCGGATCTGGTCTTTGCGCCGCATGTCGAAACCGCGTCCGGGATGATGCTGCCCGATGCGTATCTGCGCGCGGTGGCCGACGCCGTGCATGCGGTCGGCGGCATGTTCGTGCTGGATTGCATCGCGTCCGGCACGGTGTGGGTCGACATGCAGGCGAGCGGCGTGGACATCCTGATCAGCGCGCCGCAGAAGGGCTGGAGCGCGTCGCCGTGCTGCGCGATGGTCATGCTGAGCCCGCTCGCCCGCGAGCGCATCGATGGCACGACCAGCACCAGCTTCGCGTGCGATCTCCGCAAGTGGCTGCAGATCATGGAAGCCTACGAGGGCGGCGGGTTCGCGTACCACGCGACGATGCCCACGGACAGCCTCACGACGCTGCGCGACGTGATGAAGGAAACCGAGGCATACGGGTTCGACAAGGTGAAGGCGGAGCAGCTCGAGCTCGGCAAGCGCATTCGCGCGCTGCTGGCCGACAAGGGTTTCCGGAGCGTGGCGGCTGAGGGCTTCGAGGCGCCGGGCGTCGTGGTCAGCTACACGGACGACGACGGGATTCGGTCGGGGAAGAAGTTCGCCGACGTGGGCTTGCAGATCGCGGCCGGCGTGCCGCTGCAATGCGACGAGCCGGAGGATTTCAAGACCTTCCGTCTGGGGTTGTTCGGTTTGGACAAGCTGCATGATGTCGACGGTGCGGTTGCGCGGTTTGCCGACGCGCTGGAGCGGATTCTCTAAGCCGCTTGGCGGACCTGGGCGAGGCCGTGGGCGGTGGGTGGTTGTACCCGCGGCCTGCCGCCTCGCCCGATTCGTCGTCATGGTCTCGGGCTCCGGGTTCGACGGACTCATCCGCGGCGGGGCCGATTCATTCGCCTGTACGGCTTACCTGAAAGGCTCGCATGGCATACATCGTTCGACACGAAGTTCCGCCGGTATCCACCTACATCGACATTCGTCTTGCCGCAGGGTTGAGCAGGAAGTCGGAACAGGCCGCGACGATCGGGTTGAAGAACGGGCTCTTCAGCGTCGTGGCTTACTGCGACGGTGTGCCGGTCGGAATCGGCAGGGTCATCGGCGACGGCGGCTGCTTCTTCGAGATCGTGGACATCGCGGTGTTGCCCGCTCACCAGAAGAAAGGCGTAGGTGACCTGATCATGCGGGCGCTGATGGGCTACGTTCACGAGAATGCGCCGCCGACCGCGTATGTCAGCCTGATGGCCGATCACGGCACACCGAAGTTCTATGAACGCTACGGTTTTCAGCCATCGTCGCTGCCGGAGAAGGCGGGGATGTTCCTGCGGATTGCGTAGCGTGCGGGAGGCCGATCATCGCGGGTGATCGCTGGCCGTCGACCGTGCCGGAAACGGTAGACGTGCACGCTTACCACCGCTCATCGCGGCGACGGTCCGGTCTTTCTTGAGTTTGTCGACACGCTTTTGCATTGAGCGCGCCTGCTTCTCATTGTCATGCTCACGGCCCCAGGCGGCGACGCGTTTGCTGCCGATGGCGAGCCGGTCAATTTCCTTTTCGTTCGGCGGCACGGCGCACCTGCGCCGCCGCGTCGGCGTCGGCGATCCGAATGGACCACAGGTCGGCTGGCGCCGTGCGTTCGGCAATACACAGCAATACGTAGCCGGGCTCGACTTTGTCGTTCGTGAGCGGCGGGCCGCTGTCCCGCGCGGCCACCGTGGCTTTCGTTGCGCTTCCAACGACCTCGGTGGAACAAGTTGGCACGACGCTGGCGGCAGAAGCATTCAGTGACCGCAATCAACGAAATCCGGAAGTTGGATTGCGTTGCTGGCGTGCAGCATCGAAACCGCTCGGGGTTGGTCGCAAGTTGACGCCGATTTTGCCCCGGCAATGCACGCCAATCCCGCTCCATTCGCCGCAATCAATTCGCAAGGATTGGCAATATCGGACTCGCCGGCCAATCGATGACTAATATGCGTGGCGACTTAGTGGAAGACGAAAAATATATTGGACGTCACGAAATGGATGTTGCATTGTTCACGCATTCGATGCGATCGCAGAAAATGAGCTGAGCGGTGTAGCGCCGCGAAAGCAGAGAACGTCATATGCGATTGCGGTCGTGGCTCCTGTTCCCGGAGTCGTGGCCTGGACGATCCGCGGCGTGCGCGACGCATGTGCGCGCGCGTGTGCAGGATCGGCGCAACAGACAAAGAAAAGCGGCGAAAAGGACCTGAGAAGATGAAGGAGACGCGACGGACGCGGGCGGCATTCCGGATCGGGCGCAAACCCGACCCGGCTTCGCCGCTACGCCCAGATCGAGATCTGTTCGACCGACAACGCGGTCGCGACGGCAGGGCGGCGGAGCATGCGCTCCGTATGCGCGGCCCAATGTTCGAACCCGCGCATGTCGAGCTTCAGCATGTTCCCCCATTTGAAAAATATCAGCAGCATCGGATCGACGATCGAGTAGTGCTCGCCGAGCGCCCAGTCGCGCGCCGCGAGCCGTTCGTCAATCTGCGCATACGCGGCGAGGATGCCCGCGCGGCCTTTCGCGCGAATGCCGTCGTGCGCAGCCGGGTCTTCGCTGAAACGCGACGGATGGAAGTTGAGCGCGACCGTTCCGGGCAACACTGACGCCAGCCAGTTCATCCACTCGACGGCACGTGCGAGGCCCATCGCGGTATCGGGCACGAGCCGCGCCTGCGGAAAGCGCAGCGCGAGATAGAGCAGGATCGCCGACGACTCCGTCAGCACTTCGTCGCCGGTGTGCAGCACGGGCACCTTGCCTTTCGGGTTGAGCTGCCGGAATTCGGCGCTCTGCGTCGCACCGTCCTTGATCGAGACGAGTGCGAGTTCGAATGGTTCGCCCAGCTCGCGCAGGATGACGTGCGGTGCAAACGAAAGATGGCCGGGGCAGTAGAACAGCGTATGAGTTGTCATATTGATTAAGTCTCCTATTTATCTCTGGTGGAGATGCTGACCGGGTTTGTCGTGTCGACGCGTCGCATGGTGCATGACGCCCGATCGAAAGTCAAAAGCGAAGGACGATGTGAAGGATCTTGCGGTTCGGTGAAGACGAAGCCGGCCAGTGCGATGCGCGCGGGCCGGGATGAACGTGCGTTTCTGGAGCGTGATCGTGATGCGGATGATGAGCCTCGACGAATTGATCGACAGCGTGAAAACGTTTCTGGCCGGGATCGACCCGGGCGCGCCGGCGCGCGTGACCGCGCAGACGAACCTGCTCGACGCCAACCTGCTCGATTCGCTGTCGCTTGTGCACTTCGTGCTGTTCATCGAGCAGACGCTCAGGATCGACATCCCGATCGGCGACTTCGTGCTCGACTCGATCGCGTCGGTCGCGGCGATCTACGACCACTACGTGCTGGGCACGTCGCATGCCGCGAGCGCGTCGCGATGACGCCGGACGACCTGCTTCGTGACGAGCCGTTCGCGTATTTCGCATACGGCTCGTGCATGAACCTCGCGAGCCTGTCGACGTCGCTCGGCTGCGACGCGGCGACGTACTTCGCAGGTGCGGCGCGGCTCGACGGCCATCGCCTCGCGTTCAATTACGCGTCGCTCAACGAGCCGGTCTGCTGCGCGAACATCGAGCCGGCTGCCGGTGCGATTGTCGAGGGCGCGCTGTACCGGCTGCCGATGCGCGTGCTCGACGCGCTCGAGCGTCGCGAAGGCGTGCATCTCGGCCGCTACGTCCGCTACGCGGTCGAGGTGCTGGCGCCGGGCGGGCAGCGCGTACATGCGCTGACGTATCGCGGTGCGGTCACGCTCGATTGCGACGCCGCGCCGAGCGCGCGCTACCGCGACCTGCTGGTTCGCGGGCTGGCCGACGCGGGCGTGTCGGCGGCGTATCGCGACCGCACGGTCGCCTACATGGCGGGGCTGCGCGATCGGCCGCCGCGTGCGGCATGACGGAATCAAGGCATCGAGCGCTCCACAAGAGCGCCCGATCCAGCGGTGCGTTCGCGACTTCGAACGTCGACGAGCGTTTTAAAGGCGCCCTAAGCGGGCATGTGAGCAAAAGGTTGAACATGAACAAGGCTTTCGACCATCCGCGCGTTTTGCGCATCTTGCGCGTTGCCTGCGACGCAGCGCCCGGGCACAACGACATACAACGAGCCCCCGGATCTGCGGCAACGCCACGAACGGACCTCGCGAGGCCGATGCGCACCTGATCTGCGCCCGCGAGCCGGATCGACACCCGCCCGGCGTGCCGCACACATGCGTGCGGCACGCGGCACCCCGCATGCGAGAACGCGCCGACCGGAGGAGGACGGCTCGCCGCCTTGTGCGCCGGATCGCGGGTGCCGCCGTCGGGCGACGCGTGCAGGACGCCGTGCGCAACGAATGACAATCGATCGCAAACAAGGAAAAAAATCATGGAGACGCTCGTATCGACCGTATTGCCCGCAGCGCGGGTGTCGGAAGACGCCGCCTATCGCAAGGTCGCGTGGCGGCTGATGCCGTTGCTGCTGTTCTGTTACCTGGTGTCGTATCTCGACCGCGTGAACGTGGGCTTCGCGAAGCTGCAGATGGCAGGTGATCTCGGGCTGTCCGACGCGGCCTACGGGCTCGGCGCCGGCATCTTCTTCTTCGGCTATTTCATCTTCGAGGTGCCGAGCAACCTGATCCTCCACCGCATCGGTGCACGCGTCTGGATCGCGCGAATCATGGTGACGTGGGGGGCGGTGTCCGCGCTGACGATGTTCGTCACGACGCCGACGGCGTTCTACGCGATGCGATTCCTGCTCGGCGCCGCCGAGGCCGGCTTCTTTCCGGGCGTGATCCTGTACCTGACCTACTGGTATCCGGCCCATCGGCGGGGGCGGATCACGACGGTGTTCATGACGGCCGTCGCGCTGTCGGGCGTCGTCGGCGGCCCGATTTCCGGCTACATCCTGAAGGCGTTCGACGGCATCAACGGGTGGCACGGCTGGCAGTGGCTGTATCTGCTCGAAGGGCTGCCGTCGATCGTCGCGGGCTTGCTCGTCTACGCGCTGCTCGACGACCGGATCGCGCAGGCGAAGTGGCTGAACGACGAAGAGCGCGCGCTGCTCGAACGCAACGTGAATGCCGAGGACGCGGTCAAGTCTCACCTGTCGCTCGGTGCGGTGCTCGCGAATCCGCGTGTGTGGCTGATGTGCGCGATCTACTTCTCGTTCGTGATCGGCCTGTACGGCGTCGGCTTCTGGCTGCCGACGCTCATCCATGCGACGGGCGTGGCCGATCCGCTGACGATCGGGCTGCTGTCGACGGTGCCGTATGCGCTTGCGGTGGTCGCGATGATCGCGATCGCACGCAGCTCGGATCGCCTTCGCGAGCGCCGCTGGCACCTCGCGGTGCCCGGTGCGATGGGCACGGTGGGGCTCGTGCTCGCGGTCGGCTGGGCGCATCAGACGGGGCTTGCGATCGCGGCGCTGACGCTCGCGACGATGGGCATCCTCACCGCGATCCCGCTGTTCTGGAGCCTGCCGACCGCGTTCCTCGGCGGCACCGCGGCCGCCGCCGGGATCGCGATGATCAATTCCGTCGGCAATCTCGCAGGCTTCCTCGGCCCTTACCTGATGGGGCTGCTCAAGCAACTGACCGCATCGAACGACGCGGGCCTCTACATGATGGCCGGCTGCATGGCGCTGGGCGGACTGCTCGCGCTGTCGCTGCCGAAAGCGCTGGTGAACCGGTAGCGATGCGCGGCTTTTCCCCCATGCACGGAGACAGGACATGATCCACAACGAACCCGCACTGTTCCCCGACCAGTCGATGGGCGCCTCGCCGCAGCGCTTTCGCGACGCGATGTGCCGCGTGGCGTCGGCCGTTCACGTACTCACGAGCGACGGGCCTGCCGGGCGCTGCGGCATGACGGCGACCGCCGTGCTGTCGGTGTCCGATGCGCCGCCGACGGTGCTCGTGTCCGTCAATCGCGGCAGCGTATCGGCGCAGCGGCTGATCGCGAACGAGGTGTTCTGCGTGAACACGCTCGGCGCCGCCGACCGGTTTCTCGCCGACGTGTTCGCGGGCCGGACCGCGCACGCGCGCGATGCGCGCTTCACGGTGGGCGAGTGGGGCGAGCTCGCGACACGCGCGCCGGTGCTGGCGAGCGCGCGCATCGCGCTCGACTGCCGGCTCGTCGCGTCGATGAGCGCGGCGACGCACGAGCTGCTGGTCGGCGAAGTGGTGGCGCTGCACCGTGCGGTGCCCGACGACGACACGCTCGTCTATCTGCAGCGGGAGTTCCGCGTCGTGTGACGACGCGTGCCGACAGGATGACCGACATGAAACGCGAAATCGTACTAGCCACCAACCGCTGCCGCGGCGAGATCCTCGCCGGCGGTTTTCGCACCGACGTCGCGCGCATCGCGCAGTGCGCACGCGCGCATCTCGGCGACTACGCCGACAACCCGCATGTGCGTGCGCTGCTCGTGGCGCTGGAGAACCGCTGCCTCGCATCGGGGCGCCTGCTCGATCTCACGTACTCGGTGGACCCGAGCTTCATCCTCGGGTTCTTCGACGTGCCCTACAACGCCGATGCGTTCCTCGAGGCGGCCGCGATCGCGCCCGTGCCGATTCCGCCGAGCGTGCTCGCGATCGCGCCGGACGGCAACGCGCTGCCGGTGCAGATCCGCATGTGCACGGACGGCTTTCTCAATCCGCTCGCGGTCGCGGTATTCGGCGAGAACTTCATCGACGCCGACCTGCGCGCGTATCACAAGGCGTATTACTTCATCGACAAGTTCGTCGAGCGCTTCAAGCGCCATACGCGCCCGGCAATCGAAGCGAACTGGTCGCCCACCGCGTTCCCGGATCTGCTCGCGGCGGACGACGAGCTGCTGACGCAGGCGAGTGCGATCTGGGTCCACCTGCACGAGTACCACCATCGCACGGGCTTCCTGCCGATCCCGGAGTACCTCGATGCGAAGAGCACGCGCAACGGTGCGGGCGCGGAGGAGTTGCGGGTCGACATCCTGTCGATCCTCGCGCTGTTCCGGCTGCGCTCGGACGACCGCGTGCTGCGCGCTTCGATCCAGTACATCCTGGCCGAGCGCCTGATCCGCTACCCGCTGCAGGCGCCGCCGCTCGACAACTACGACGCGCGCTCGTCGGTCGCGCTGTTTCATTACCTGTCCCGTCACGGCGTGATCGCGCAGCGTGGCGGTTCGCTCTATTTCGAAGGGGGCTACGAACGCCTGACCCAGGCGCTCAGGTCCATCGTGATCAAGCTGACGGCGCTCGAATACAAGCTCAGCGTGTCGTCCGATCTCGACCGGAGAAAGATCCTGTCGTTCGTGCTGCCGACGCTCGCGAAGAACGACAACAACTGGGGCGCGGCCGGCAGGCCGCATTGACGGCAGCCCGCTGCCCGCCCCATTTCGCAACGAATCAACCGAGGATCACGATGCCCACCTATCGTTCACGCACTTCCACGCACGGCCGCAACATGGCGGGCGCGCGCAGCCTGTGGCGCGCCACCGGGATGACCGACGCCGATTTCGACAAGCCGATCATCGCGGTCGTCAATTCGTTCACGCAGTTCGTGCCCGGTCACGTGCACCTGAAGGATCTCGGCCAGCTCGTCGCGCGCGAGATCGAAGCGGCCGGCGCGGTCGCGAAGGAGTTCAACACGATCGCGATCGACGACGGCATCGCGATGGGCCACGACGGCATGCTGTACAGCCTGCCGTCGCGCGAGCTGATCGCCGACAGCGTCGAGTACATGGTCAACGCGCACTGCGCGGATGCGATGGTCTGCATCTCGAACTGCGACAAGATCACGCCGGGGATGCTGATGGCCGCGATGCGCCTGAACATCCCGGTGATCTTCGTGTCCGGCGGCCCGATGGAATCCGGCAAGCTGACGTTCCGCGGCAAGCGCCGCGCGTTCGACCTGATCGACGCAATGGTGGTGGCGGCCGACTCCCAGGTGACGGACGACGAGGTGCGCGCGGTCGAGAACGTCGCGTGCCCGACCTGCGGCTCGTGTTCCGGGATGTTTACCGCGAACTCGATGAACTGCCTCGCCGAGGCGCTCGGGCTCGCGCTGCCCGGCAACGGCTCGGTGCTTGCGACGCATGCCGAGCGCAAGCGCCTGTTCATCGAGGCCGGACGCACGATCGTCGATCTCGCGCGCCGCTACTACGAGCAGGACGACGCGAGCGTGCTGCCGCGCTCGATCGCGACGCGCGATGCGTTCGAGAATGCGATGACGCTCGACATCGCGATGGGCGGCTCGACCAATACGGTATTGCACCTGCTCGCCGCCGCGCACGAAGGCGAGGTGCATTTCACGATGGCCGACATCGACCGGCTGTCGCGCCGCGTGCCGGTGCTGTGCAAGGTCGCGCCGTCGGTGCAGGACGTCCACATGGAGGACGTGCACCGGGCCGGCGGCGTGATCGGGATCATGGGTGAACTCGATCGCGCGGGGCTGCTGAACACGACGCTGCCGACCGTTCATGCGCCGAGCGTCGCGCACGTGCTCGCACGCTGGGACGTGATGCGCAATCGCGTCGATTCGGTGTCGCGCTTCTATCGCGCGGCGCCCGGCGGCGTGCGCACGCACGTCGCGTTCAGCCAGGACAACCGCTACGACGAACTCGATCTCGACCGCGCGAACGGCTGCATCCGCGATGCCGAGCACGCGTTCTCGCGCGACGGCGGGCTCGCGGTGCTGTTCGGCAACATCGCGCGCGACGGCTGCATCGTGAAGACCGCGGGCGTCGACGGCGGGATGCTGAAGTTCACCGGCACCGCGCGCGTGTTCGAAGGGCAGGAGGAGGCGGTCGAAGGCATCCTCGGCGGTGCGGTCGGCCCGGGCGACATCGTGATCGTCCGCTACGAGGGGCCGCGGGGCGGCCCGGGCATGCAGGAGATGCTCTATCCGACCAGCTACCTGAAATCGAAGGGGCTCGCGAAGCAGTGCGCGCTGATCACCGACGGTCGTTTTTCCGGCGGCTCGTCGGGGCTGTCGATCGGGCACGTATCGCCCGAGGCGGCGGAGGGCGGCGAGATCGGGCTGCTCGAGAACGGCGACGCGATCGAGATCGACATCCCGAACCGCTCGATCAACGTCCTCGTGTCCGACGACGAACTGCGGCGGCGCCGCGCGGCGATGGAGGAGCGCGGCGCGCGTGCGTGGCAGCCCGAGAAGCGGCAGCGCCGCGTGTCGGGTGCGTTGCGCGCATACGCGGCGATGACGACGAGCGCGGCGCGCGGCGCCGTGCGGATCGTGAAGGGCTGACCGTGCGGCCCGCCCCGAACCATCCGGCGGCCGATGCGCAGGTCGACACCGTGCTCGTCACGGGCGGCCGCGCGCCGGCTACGCATCACGGCTTCGTCAACCCGCCGGTGTATCGCGGCTCGACGGTGCTCGCGCCGAGCGTGGCCGACCTGCTCGGCTACACGCAGCCGTACGTGTACGGCCGGCGCGGCACGCCGACCACGGCCGCGCTGCAGGACGCGGTGCGCGCGCTCGATCACGGCGCGGGTGTCGTGCTGTGCCCGTCGGGGCTTGCCGCGATCACGACCGCGCTGTCGTCGTGCCTGTCGGCCGGCGACCATCTGCTGATGACGGATGCGGTGTACAAGCCCGCGCGCCAGCTGTGCGACGGCGTGCTGCGGCGCGCGGGCATCGAGACGACGTACTTCGATCCGCTCGCGTCGGTTGACGCGCTCGCCGCGCTGATCCGGCCGAACACGCGCGCGCTGTATCTCGAAGCGCCCGCGTCGCAGAGCATGGAGCTGTGCGACGTGCCGGCGTTCGCCGCGCTCGCGCGCGACCGCGGGCTCGTGGTGCTGTTCGACAACACGTGGGCGACGCCGCTGTTCTTCGACGCGTTCGCGCACGGCGCCGATCTCGTGATTCAGGCCGGCACCAAGTACCTCGCCGGTCATGCGGACGTGATGATCGGCATGGTGTCGGCGTCCGCGCGCGCGCTGCCGGCGCTCGAACAGTATCAGCGCGACACGGGGCAGTGCGTCGGCTCGGACGACGCGTTTCTCACGCTGCGCGGCATCCGGACACTCGGCGTGCGGCTTCGCCAGCACCAGGCGAACGCGCTGCGCGTCGCGCGCTGGCTCGCCGCGCGTCCGGAAGTGCGGCGCGTGTGCTATCCGGCGCTCGAGGACGATCCCGGCCACGCGCTGTGGGTGCGCGACTTCGGCGGCGCGACGGGGCTGTTCTCCGTCGTGCTGCGCCCGGCGCCCGCGCAGGCCGTCGCCGCGCTGCTCGAGGGGCTCGCGTATTTCGGGCTCGGCTATTCATGGGGCGGCTATGAAAGCCTCGCGATGCCGTTCGACTGCAGTGCGTACCGCACCGCGTCGCACTGGGACCCGGGCGGCCCGTGCGTGCGCTTTCACATCGGTCTCGAAAACGCCGACGACCTGATCGGCGACCTCGAGGCCGGCTTCGCCCGCTTCAACGCCGCGCGCTGACGCCGACACGAGCAGCACGCGCGCGGCCCGCACGTTTCGCGCCGCATTCCAATGACGAGGAGCCCCGTATGACGAAGCAACTCTGCCTGGGTGGATTCATGCGCCCCATCTGCCTGCACACGGCGTGGTGGCGGCACCCGAGCGCGCCGACGCTCGCGAACTTCAACTGGCCGGTGATCCGGTCGCTCGCGCAGAAGCTCGAGCACGCGTGCTTCGACGCGGTCTTCACCGCCGACCACCTCGCGGTGATGCCGATGCCGCCGAATGCGCTCAAGCGCAGCGGCACGATCACGTCGTACGACCCGCTCGTGATGCTGTCGGCGATCGCCGCATGCACCGACCGCATCGGCCTGATCGCGACCGGCACGACGAGCTACGAGGATCCGTACCTGCTTGCGCGCCGCTTCGCGTCGCTCGATCACCTGAGCGGCGGCCGCGCGGGCTGGAACATCGTCACGACGGTGAACCCGGAGGCTGCGCTCAACTTCGGTCTCGAGACCGCGCTGCGCCATGCCGAACGCTACGAGCGCGCCGAGGAGTTCTTCGACGTCGTGACGGGGCTGTGGGACGGCTGGTCCGATCACGCGCTCGTGATGGACAAGGAGGCGGGGGTGTTCTCCGATCTCGACAAGATCCGGCCGCTCAACCACAAGGGCAAGTTCTTCTCGGTCAAGGGGCCGCTGAACATCGCACGGCCCGTGCAGGGCTGGCCGGTGATCGCGCTTGCCGGTGCGTCGGAGGAAGCGCGCGACATGGCCGCGCGTTCGGCCGATCTGGTGTTCGGCAACGCGCGCAGCATCGAGACGGGGCGTGCGTTCTACCGCGATGTGAAGTCGCGCGCGGTCGCGGCCGGGCGCAACCCCGATCACGTGAAGATCCTGCCCGCCAACCAGGTGTATGTCGGCCGCACGCGCGCGGAGGCGCTGGCGAAGAAGCGCTACATGGACGATCTCGTCCACGTGGACAGCAACATCCCGAACCTGTCGATCCGGCTCGGCGTCGACTGCTCGAAGTTCGATCCCGACAAGCCGTTGCCCGAACTGCCGCACACGGAACAGGGGCAGGGCAACCAGCGCGAATGGGCGGCGCTCGCGCGCCGCGAGGGATTGACGGTGCGCGAGCTGGCGAAGCGGGCGGCCGAATCCGGCACCGGCGAGATGGTCGGCACCGCGTCCGAGATCGCCGACCAGATGGAGGAGTGGCTGATGACGGAGGCGTGCGACGGCTTCATCGTCGTGTTCTACACGGTGCCTGACGGCTACGACGACTTCGTGACGATGGTGGTGCCGGAGCTGCAGCGGCGCGGGCTGTTTCGCACCCGCTACGAAGGCACGACGCTGCGCGAACACATCGGCCTGCCGCGGCCGAAGAGCCCGCTCGACTGAGCGGCGCGTCGCCAGATTTCGTTCCGGGAGACCGCAATGACCCACGATTCACCCCGATCCACATGGATGACGACGCCGTACCGCCGCCGGCTCGGCGTGCTGAGCGACGCCGCACACCTGCCTTTGCTCGGCGACGGGTTATGCGGCGTCGAGCGCGAGACGCTGCGCGTCGATGCCGCCGGCCGGCTCGCGCTGACGCAACACCCGCACGCGCTCGGCGCGGCGCTCACGCACCCGTCGATCACGACCGACTACGCGGAGCCGCTGCTCGAGTTCGTCACGCCGCCGCAGCACGACGCGGCCGACGTGATCGAGCGGCTCGACGAGCTGCACCGCTTCGCGTGCCGCGCGATCGGCGACGAGCTGCTGTGGAGCCAGTCGATGCCGTGCCCGCTCGACGACGACCGCCGCATTCCGATCGCGTGGTACGGCACGTCGAACATCGGCATCCTGAAGCACGTGTACCGGCGCGGGCTGGCGTTCCGCTACGGCAAGGCGATGCAGTGCATCGCCGGGATCCACTACAACTATTCGCTCGCCGATGCCGTGTGGCCGCTGCTGCGCGACGTGCGCGACGGATGCGAGCCGGCCGGCCGCGACGCGCGCGACATGCGCTCGGCAGGCTATCTCGCCCTGATCCGCAATTTCCATCGCTACGGCTGGCTGCTGCTGTATCTGTTCGGCGCGTCGCCGGCGCTGTGCGCGGGTTTCGTCGCCGGCGACCGGCACGGGCTCGACGCGTTCGATGCGCAGACGCTGTACCTGCCGTACGCGACGAGCTTGCGGATGAGCGACCTCGGCTACCAGAACCGGGTGCAGGGCGCGTTCGCGCCGTGCCTCGACAACCTGCCTGCGTACCTGGACGGCCTCGCGCGAGCCGTCGCGCAGCCGTGCCCCGAGTACCAGGCGATCGGCGCGAAGCGCGACGGAGAATGGCTGCAGCTCAGCACGCACTTGCTGCAGATGGAGAACGAGTTCTATTCGTCGATCCGCCCGAAGCGCACGGTGCGCAGCGGCGAGCGGCCGCTCGATGCACTGCGCAGCCGCGGCGTCGAATACGTCGAGGTGCGCTGTCTCGACATCGATCCGTTCGCGCCGCACGGCGTCGCCGAGACGACGCTGCGCTTTGTCGACGCGTTCCTGCTGTTCTGCGCGCTCGACGACAGCCCGTGCCTCGCGGGTGCCGAGCAGGACGCGTGCCGGCGCAACTTCGCGGCGGTCGCGCGGGAGGGGCGGCGCCCGGGGCTCGAGTTGCAGCGTGGCGGCGAGCGCGTCGCGCTGCGCACGTGGGCGCACGAGTTGCTCGCGCGAATCAACGAGGCGGCCGGCGTGCTGGATCTGCAGCGCGGCGACACGCGCACGACCGCCGCGCTCGACGCGCAATACGCGAAGCTCGACGATCCGCGGGCGACGCCGTCGGCGCGCGTACTCGATGCACTGCACACGCTGCGCGACGATCCGGGCGGCGCGTGCTTCGCGTTCGGGATGCGGCAGACGCTCGCGCATACCGGGGCGTTCCGCGCGCGTCCGCTGCCGGCCGACGTGCAGGCGCGCTTCGACGCGATCGCGGCCGAATCGCTGAGCCGGCAGGCCGACCTGGAGCGCACGCAGATCGGCAACTTCGACGCGTTTCTCGCCGCGTATCACGCGGGAACGCTGAACCAGGAGTGCGGCGAGCCGACACATGGCGCGCACTGATACGGTCGCCGCCGTATCGAATCCATCTCACGGAGGACAGATGAGCAGTATCGCGGAAATGAAGACCGATCGCGGGTTCTCGGCGCGGGCGGCCGGCGCGGGCGCGCTGGCGTCGTTCGTCGGCTTTGCATCGACGTTCACGCTGATCGTGAATGCGCTGACGAACGTCGGTGCAACGCGCGCGCAGGCCGCGTCCGGCCTGATGGCCGTCTCGATCGTGATGGGGCTGGCCGGCATCGTGCTCAGCTACCGGACCCGGATGCCCGTCAGCGCTGCGTGGTCGACACCCGGCGCGGCGCTGCTGCTCGGCCTGGGCACCGTGAAGGGCGGCTATCCGGCCGCGGTCGGCGCGCTCGTGCTGACCGGCGTGCTGCTCACGCTGGCCGGGCTGTGGAAGCCGCTCGGCCGCGCGATCTCGAGGATTCCGCTGCCGATCGCCAACGCGATGCTCGCGGGGATCATCCTGAACCTCTGCGTCGCCCCGGTGCACGCACTCGAGCAGTATCCGCTGTACGTCGCGCCGATCCTGCTCGTCTGGGTCGTGATGATGCGGGTTCGCAAGATTCTCGCGGTGCCTTGCGCCGCGGTCGCGACGCTGGTCGTGATCGCGTTCATTGCGAAGACGGGGGGCGTCGGCGCGACCGGGATGTTGCCGCACCTTGCGCTCGTCGGGCCCGTGTTCTCGGCATCGACGATGGTGAGCGTCGCGGTGCCGCTCTTCATCGTGACGATGGCGTCGCAGAACATCCCGGGCGTCGCGGTGCTCAACGTCAACGGCTACCGGCCCGAAGCGTCGCGGCTGTTCACGGCCACGGGGCTGTGCAGCCTGCTCGCGGCGCCTTTCGGCGCGCCGCCGATCGGGCTGGCCGCGATCACCGCCGCACTGTGCGCCGGCGAGGAGGCCGGCCCCGACGAATCGCGGCGCTACTGGGCCGGCATCGTCTGCGGCGCCGCGTACATCGTGTACGGGTTCGCGGCGAGCGCCGCGACGCTGTTCATCGCGGTCGCGCCGCCGGTCATCATCGAAGCGGTTGCCGGCCTCGCGCTGATGAACGCCCTCGGCGGCGCGCTGCTCAACGCATTCACCGACAAGGACGCGCGCGAGGCCGCGATCCTGACCTTCCTCGTGACGATGGCGGGCCATGCGTTTCTCGGCATCGGCGGCGCGTTCTGGGGCCTGCTGACCGGCATCGGGCTGACGTTCGTGCTGCGTCGCGAGAAGGGCCGGTGATGCCGCGCGACGACGCGGCCCCCGCAGTTCTGCCATTCCCTTAAAAAAACGGAGAAGAGATGCAGCACAACATCGTGAAAGTGACCGCGACGCCGGTGTTCGCGCGCGGCGACGCGGAGATCGCCGGCGTGCGGTTGTCCGGCAAGCTGTCGGGCGTCATCGTCGAAATCGAGACGTCGCAGGGCGTGGTCGGCCACGGCTTCACGGCGATCACCGACGAGGCGGTCGTGGCCGCGGCGATCGATCACGTCGCCGCACCCAACCTGGTCGGGATGAACGTTGTCGAGCGCGAGCGGATTCTCGACAAGCTTTACTGGTTGTTATGCCCGCGCGGGCAGACCGGCTATGCGGGGCACGTGATTTCCGCGATCGACATCGCGGTCTGGGATGCGATCGGCAAGATCGCCGGGCTGCCGGTATGGAAAATGCTCGGCGGCGCGCGTCCGGTCGTGCCGCTGTACACGACGTTCGGCTTCGCGTCGCTCGAGCGCCCGGAGCTGATACATGCCGCGCGTGCGCTCGTCGGTGCTGGACATCGCCGCATCAAGATGATCGTCGGCTATCACGCGCTTGCGCGCCGCGACGAAGGGCGCTCGCTCGACCAGGTCGTCGCGGACGACGTCGCGCGCGTGCGCGCGGTGCGCGACGCGGTGGGCGCCGCCGCCGAGATTTACATCGACGCGAATTGCGGGCTCGACCACTATCACGCGCTGCGGCTTGCCGAGCGCGTGGCCGATTGCGGCATCGGTTTCTTCGAGGAGCCGATCGCCGAGAACGACCCCGCGAAGCTCGCCGACCTGAGAAAGCGCGGCGGCATTCCGGTCGCCACCGGGCAAAGCGAGGGGCAGTTGTTCCGGTTCAGGGATTTCCTCGTGAACGACGCCGTCGACATCCTGCAGCCAAACGTGTGCGTGTGCGGCGGGTTCTCCGTCGCGGCGCGCGCGGCCGCGCTCGCGCAGGCGTTCGGCGTGCCGATCGACAATGGCGGCACGTTCCCGTTCCACAACATGCATCTGCACGGCGGGCTCGCGAACGGCGGCTCGGTCGAGTGGCACGTCGTCGCGGTCGAGATCTGCCGGAACCTGTTTACCGGCCTGCCGGCCGAGCAGAACGGGACGCTGGCACTACCCGACACGCCGGGCCTCGGCTTCGGCATCAATCGCGATGGTGTCCGCGAATTCTCGTCGGGCCCGGGATCGCAGGGGCACGGCAAGGCGTGAGTGTCGGCCGGTGCGTCCGCCGGCGAGGACGCGCCGGCCGTGCGTCGACGGCTTCCCGCGCGTCGTCGCACGGCAAGTGGCCTGCCAATCCGCCCGGACATGCCAAAGCGGATCTGCCTGCGGCCGGCATCATGCCGAGGCCAGTGTCCGCACGATATTGATGAAGCTGGCAAGGACGTGCCCGATATCGCCTTTGCGCCAGACGAGGCCGGTTTCAACGACGAACGAGCCGTGTGCGAGCGGGCGATAGACGACACCCGTACGCCGCAGATTGCGCAACGATTGCGGCACCAGGGCGACGCCCATGCCGGCGGACACAAGGCTGACGATCGTCTGCATCTGGATTGCATCCTGACCGATGTGCGGGACGACACCGACGTCGCTGTAGCACTCCATGATCGCGTCGTAAAACCTCGGGGCGAGACGACGCGGAAAAATCACGAGCGGAAGGTCTGCCACTTCCTTCAGGTGAATCGGCACGTCGTCGGGTGCCGTCGACGCGGCGCTCGGCATCGCGAGCACGAGCGGCTCGCTCAGGAGCGGCAGATACGACAGCTCGGCCACGTAGCGTGGCGGCAACGGCGGAATGATCAGGCCCGCGTCGATGTGGCCCGCGACCAGCTCTTCGATTTGCACGTCGCTTGTCGCTTCGGTCAGTTGCAATCGCACCAGCGGATAACGCATGCCGAATTCGCGCAGCAGCGAGGGCAGCAGCCCGTAATCGGCAATCGAGACGAACGCGAGCGACAATCTTCCGGTCTCGCCGAGGGCGAGGCTCTTTGCCAGCGCGGGAAGCTCCTCGGCCGCGGCAAGCAGTTTCAGCACCGTCGGAAGCAACGCCTCGCCGACTGCCGTGAGCGCGACCGCACGCTTCGTGCGTGCGAAGAGCTCGACGCCGAGTTCGCGTTCCAGGGAGCGTATTGCCTGCGACAGCGGCGGCTGGGTCATCGAGAGGCGTGCGGCCGCACGGCCGAAGTGCCGCTCCTCGGCAACGGCCGCGAAGTAATACCACTGGCGAAGATCCGGGGGGAAGTTGGGCATTCGTTCGACCTGAAGCGGCTGAATGGTGATGAATCATATATTGGACCAGCGGCCTGTGGCGCATCGGGAGCCGGTTCGTTCTTGTGTGTGCGGGACGCATGAGCCGATGGCCAGGGCGCTGCTTTATGCGACGCAAACGCCAGGAAAGCCAGCCGGCAATTGATGGACCGGCGACGTGGAGCATGCGGACGGAAGCTACCGCGTCAGGCAATACAACACATCGGGACAACCTTCCTCGTTCCTGCTTCCGTCGTTATATGCAATGGCAACGAAACCATGCCGCTCATAAAACGCGGCAGCATCGCGATTCATCTGGAACGTATAGAGCTGGAGCTTGCCAACCGTCTGCGACTTCACCGATTCCAGGAGGGCGGAACCGATCCCTTGTCGTTTGAATTCGGGGTACACGTACAGCTGGTCGAGCCATGCCGCACCGTCAGCGATGACGTGTGCGGCCATGCCGACGATGCGATCGTCGTACATCGCAACGGTCACGTTGCCCGACGGGACAAGTACGTTGGCAATCCAGTCGCGGACGGCGGCTTCGGAGTGCGCGAGCGGCGCGTAGGATGCGAGCGCGTTGCGCGACCGCAGATACACGTCAGCCACCGCCGCGGCATCAGCCGCCGTCGCTCGGCGCAAGATCAAGGGCATGTATCGGTCGCTCCAGAAAATTAATTGCGTGCACAACGATAGCAGCAAGGAATCGAACCTCCAAGGTCGTTCGGCACGCTGCTGAAACTGTCGACATCGGAAGTCCGGTGCTGCTTGTCGAGTTTGCGCTACAGCGGTGAGATCGGGTTGCCGATTTGCTGCTTCATTCCGACATTCCCGTATCATCCGTCCGGTTCGCCGGGTCCCACGCGCCGGCGATTCCGCACACATGAAAGGACGAGCGATGAAGGTCGAAAGGCGCGGCCACGGTAAAGCGATCGGGCACGGCGACGCGGCGGATCCGAAGCGGGCCGGCATCGCACCCGTCACAAAGAGTACCGACCCGCGCGACTACCAGCATGCACCGGCCATCGCGGCCGTCATGCCGAAAGCATTTCCCAACGGCTTCGTCGTCGCGGAGCATCGGCACACGCGCGCGCAACTCGTCTACACCACGACGGGCATCGCCGAAGTCATCGCCTGCCGGTCGCTGTGGATGATCCCGCCGCATCGCGCACTCTGGATTCCGCCCGACCTGCCGCACGCGATGCGCGCACACGGGCAACTCGAAATGCGCACCGCCTACGTCGACCCGCGAGCCTGCCGATCCGCGTACCCGGATCAGCCGGGCCTGGTCAACGTTTCGCCGCTGCTGCGCGAGTTGATCGTGCGTGCATCGTCGTTCCCGGTCGAGGTCGATCCCGACGGACGCGACGCGCTCGTCATCCAGCTCATGCTCGCCGAAATCGAGTGGTCTCCCGAGCAACCGTTGCGGCTGCCGTCCGGTCAGGACCGGCGTCTTGCCCGGGTCTGCGACGCGATGCTCGCGAATCCGGCCGATCAGCGAACGCTGACGGAATGGGCCGACGAAGTCGGTGCGTCGAGCCGGACACTGGCCCGGCTGTTCACCGCCGAAACCGGGCTGTCGTTCAGCCAGTGGCGCCAGCAGGCCAGGATTTCGGCCGCGCGCCCGCTGCTGGCCTCGGGACGCTCCGTGATCGCCGTTGCGGCCGAACTCGGCTACGAAACCACGAGCGCCTTCTCGACCGTGTTTCGCCGGTTTGCCGGCATGACGCCCAGTGCGTACGCGAAACTGTCCGATTCCGCGTAGCAAACGTCCTTCCGGCAAACGCGGAGTGCGGCGCGCACGCTTATCGTGTCGGTCATCGAATCCACCGACCGAACGAGGTAAGCCGACATGACGCGACACGACATCGAATTCCTGTCCGAAGCCGCCACGCTGCGAGGCTGGTACTACGAACCGGCGCAGCGCATCGCCGGCACGCAAGCGTATCCGGCCATCGTGATGGCGCACGGCTTCTCCGGCGTGAAGGAACAGTATCTGGACCGCTACGCCGAGGTATTTGCCGCCGGCGGCTTTGGCGTGCTGCTTTACGATCACCGGAATTTCGGCGCGAGCGACGGGTATCCGCGTCAGGAGATCGACCCCGTGCAGCAGAAGCGCGGCTATCGCGATGCGATCAGCTATCTGCTGACGCGCCCGGACGTCGATGCCGCACGCATTGGCATCTGGGGCACCAGCTACAGCGGCGGCCACGTGCTCGAAGTCGCGGCCATCGACCGGCGCGTCAAATGCGTGGTTTCGCAGGTGCCGACGATCAGCGGATATCAGTCGGCGTTGCGCCGCACGCGTTCCGATCTGGTGCCCGCGGCGCTGGCTCGCTTCGATGAAGATCGCCGGCAGCGATTCGCGGGCGGCGTGCCGGCGATGTTGCCGGCAGTCAGCGCGGACCCCGCGACAGCCTGCGCGATGGCGGGCGCGGATGCGTACCGGTTCTTCACCGAGTCGGCGGCGCGGTGTGCGCCGAACTGGAAAAACGAAGTGACGCTGCGCAGCGCGGAGATGTCGCGCGAGAACGAACCGGGCCAGTATGTCGATCGCATCTCGCCAACCCCGTTGCTGATGATCGTGGCCAACGAGGATCTGCTGACGCCGACCGACCTGTGCCTCAAGGCGTGGGAAAACGCGCTGGAGCCGAAGCGCCTGCTCCAGATCAAGGGCGGGCATTTCACGCCGTATATCGAGCATTTCGACGAAACGAGCCGGGCGGCGGTGGAGTGGTTCACGCTGCATCTGTCCGGCGCGCGCTGACCTGACCGGTTGCAGCGCGTGAGTGCGGTGTCCGCGGCTTGCGCGAATGGCGATACCGCCAGCTTCGATGGTGCCCGCGTTTGCGGGGAAGGCGGCAAGGCATTCCGAGGCACGACTACATCCGTCGCTCGCCCGAAGCAACACCGGCGAACGGCACGCCGCGATGCCGCACGCGCTCGCGGACGATGTGTCGCCTCTTCGCCCGTACACGGCGGCGGTCGATGCTTCGTTATATGGAGTAATAGCTGTAATGTGGCCTGAAATTTTCTTTCCGGCGACTCGGGCTAGACTGGTCTCGCCTTGATACCCCCCCAAGGTGTTGTGTGTTCTCGGCTTGGCCCGTGCTTTCAGGTGCGGGCCAATTTTTTCGGGCGGGCGCCACCGGCCGTTCCGCTCCCGACCCTGCCGGCGAATGCGTCATCGGGCACCCCCGTTTCGCAGTAGCCATTCTTTCCGAACCCTTTCATGGAAGTCTGACGATCGACAATCGGTCGCAACGTCGTGTGCGATCGTCGGCTCTTGCCCGGATCATGACGACGTCAGGCAGCGCGGTATGACCGCTCGATGAGGGGTGAGCGGGATTCTCCTTGTATCTCGCTCGTTGGCCCGACCGTGTCGGGCTTTTTTGTTCGAGGTCGGGCAGGTGTGCCACCGATCGCTGCATGTGGCAACATCGCGGTGATTTGCACATCCGATCCGGGTGCCAGCAGATCCATCCATCCGAAGGGGGAGTCATGTTTGACCATGTCAAATTCGGCGTGAGCGACTTTGCAGCCAGCAAGACGTTTTTCCTCAGCGCACTTGAACCGCTTGGCGTCGTGGTGGTGGGTGAGGGCGATCCGTCGTACGGCATCGAGATGTCCCCGCCTGGCAAACCATCGTTGTGCCTGTTCCAGACGTCGGAGAAGCCGGCGCATCTTCACATCGCGTTCGTGGCCGACGACCGGCAGCAGGTCGATGCGTTCTATCGCGCGGCGCTGGAGGCGGGCGGGAAGGACAATGGCGCGCCGGGGCTGCGGCCGCATTATCACGCGAACTACTACGCGGCGTTTGTCATCGGGCCGGATGGGCACAATATCGAGGTGGTGTGTCATCAGGCGCAGGGGTGATGCCCTGTCGGGCAGCATGGGGCGGCGAGGCGGCTTGCAATGTCATGCGCGGATGGACGGCGGTCGACCGATGCCGTCGAATCGATGAGCGAACGCATGCTTCATGCGAGCAACGGAGCTTTCCGGGATGAGTGACATCGCCATTGACCTGCCTTTTCCCGTCATCGCGATTCTCATGGGGGCCATCTACTGGCCCGTGACGCTTTGCGTCGGCGCTGTCGGGCTGTATGTCGGCGTGACGCGTCTGCGCGGTATCGGGCGCGTTGTGTGCGTCGCCATTGCACTCCTGTTCATCGTTGATGCCGGCGCGGGGATCTATGAGGCTCTCCGGCAGGGCTTGAATGCTTCGCACTAGAGGCGTGTTCGGCGTGCGTGCGTGTACGCGTCTGAGGCGATTGCGGATGGACTACACTCGGCCGAAACTCGCTGCGTCGTGAGATCGACAAGCGGCAAATACGATACGAACACAATCCGGGGCGGGGAGCGCAAGCTTCCTGAAAGAGACGATGCCAATCAGCAAGTTGAAGGCCATGCCGGCGTTTCGCGCCGACGCACCGCTGCAGATCCGTCACGCTATCGCGCTCTTCACGATCGTCTGGCTCATCGAGGCCGGATTCGCCGTCTGGCTCACGATGCTGGGTTTCGACCAGGCTGGCGAAGTCCCCGCGGCGAAAGCCGTGCTCATGCGCAAAGGCGCTGCGATGATCGGGATCATCCAGGCCTTCTGGCTTTTGCTGAACGCGAGCCTGATCGTGGGCCTGTGCCAGCGACAAAAGCTGGCGCGTGTGCTGGAACTGGTGCTCACGGTCGTCACGACGATGGCCCTTCTCGTGATGGGGCTCCCTTTCAGGCTGAGCCTGATCGAAGTGGGCTTTCTCGCCAATGCGATCGCGACCGTGCTCATTTACACGGGCCCGTGTACGCGCTGGTTCCAGGCGGCAGCTTCATGAGAGCGTCGTGCCTTCGGCTGACCGGGCGAGTGCCCGCTGTCGAAAATACGGCTTGGCGAGATGACGGCTGTCGAGCCGCGACGTGAAGACGCCACGGAGAAACGGGCGATGACCTCGAAAAACATCCGCAGGGCAACGGCAGACGACGTACCGGTGCTGACCCGGATCCGGAACGACGCGCACGCGAAGAAGCTCGCGTACGGCGACCATGCGTGGGGCAAGGAAGGTGACGGATTTTCCGAGCGGTGGGTACGGAGCAACGTTTCTGAAAAGGACGTGTATGTCGTCGAGTTGGACGGCGCGTTGGCCGGAACGTTCTCGCTCGGCTTCGGCGAAGACCGGCATTGGGGGCCGCAGGCGCCGATCGCCGGTTACGTGCACGGGCTTTGCGTGCGGCGAGGCTTCAACGGGCTCGGGCTCGGCGGTTTCATGCTCGACTGGTGCGCTCGCAAGGTGAGCAGCTTGAACCGGCATTTTGTCCGGCTCGATTGCGCCGTCGAAAACGTGACGCTCTGCGCTTACTACGAGTCGCTTGGCTTCATTCGCGTGGGGTTGAAATCGGACGGGATTGTCTGGTCGCTGTACGAGAAACCCGCTGCTTGGCGTTCAACTGGATACGCCCCCTTCGATTTCCCTTGCACCTGACGCTACGTCAGCTTTTATGGTCGACACCGACGACCGGGAAAAAAATGCGACTGAAGATCGGCGATCTGGCGAAGAAGGCGGGACTGAGCGTCCGGGCCTTGCACCACTACGATGCAATCGGGCTGCTGTCGCCGGCGCAGCGCACGGACGGCGGCGCGCGCCTGTATGGGCGGGACGACCTCATCCGGCTGCATCGGATCGAGGCGCTGAAACGCTTCGGGTATTCGCTGCCGGACATCAAGGCGAGCCTCGACGGCCAACTGGCGGGTTCACCGCTCCAGCTTCTGCAGCGCCAGATCGCGGAACTCGATGCACAGGCGTCGCGCGCGCAGCGCCTGAGTCGTCACCTGCAATACATCGTGGACGTGATCGCCACCGGCGACGAGACCACGGCGACCGACTGGCTGAATGCTCTGGAGTGGATGAACATGATCCAAAAACACCTTGAAGACGACGAACTCGATGCGTTGCTGGCATCCGGGCCGGATACGATCGCGCCGACGGATCCGTCGTGGGCAGCGCTGATCGAAGAAGTTCGCGTTGCCCGGCAGCAGGCGCTGCCGGCCGGCAGCGAAGCCGCCCAGGCGCTGGCGTGGCGCTGGATCCGGCTCGTGGTCCGGATGACCCGCAACGACCCGACGCTCGCGACCAAGCTGATGGCCATTCAGCTCGACGAACCGCGTGCTCCGCAAATCGTCGGCATCACGGCGGAGATGCTGGCATGGATCGACGAAGCGTTCGTGCACGCGCGCTGCGCGCTGCTTGCGAAGCACCTCGACCCGACTCAGGCCGACGAGGTGCGGCGGCGCCAGTTCGCCGCCATGAAGCATCGAGCGTGGCCGGCGCTGGTGGTCGAACTGAGAGCGCAAATGGATGCGGGCGTCGACGCCGGCGCCGCACCGGTGCAGGCGATCGTCAAGCGCTGGCAGCAGCTGTTTCTCGACAGCTTCTGCGGCGACGACGCGGCGCTGGAAGCACGCGTGCGCGATGCGATGATGCGCGAACCGGATCTGCAACTGGGCATCGGCCTCGACGATGCGTTGCTTGCTTATCTGAACCGGGCGCATGTCGTCGGCCAGGACACGACGCCGATGAACGCCGGGCCCAAGCCGAGCGCGCTGCTGGTGGCCACGCAGCGGGCCGCGCACCAGCTGCTCGACCGGCCGCTGGTGCTTGACGATCCGGTCGCGCTGACCGTCCTCGGTGCGGCTGAGGCGCAAGCCCTGCGCGACAACCTCGACAAGTTCCGCCAGCCAATGACGGTGGGCATGCGCAGCACGGTGGTGGTACGCAGCCGGCTTGCCGACGACGTGTGGGCCGACGCGATCGAACGCGGCATCCGCCAGTATGTGGTGCTGGGTGCGGGGCTCGATACCAGCGCATACCGGCGAGCCGATGCGCCGGGGCGCGTGTTCGAGGTCGACCTGCCGGCGACGCAGGCGTGGAAGCAGGCCCGTTTGCGCGAGGCGGGCATGGCGGTGCCGCCGTCGCTGCGATTCGTGCCGGTCGATTTCGAGCGGGTCGGTCTCGCGCAAGGGCTGGCGCGCGCCGGTTTCGATGCCGATGCGCCGGCGCTGTTCAGCTGGCTCGGCGTGACGATGTATCTCGACGAGGCCGCGGTGATCGACACGCTGCGCTTCATCGCCGGGTGTGCCAAAGGTAGCGCGGTCCTGCTCGAATATGTGGTTCCGCTGTCGAGCCTGCCGCCGATCATGCGCATCGCGATGGAGCAGATGACGGCGCGATTCGCCGAGCGTGGCGAGCCGTGGAAAAGCTTTTTCGAACCCGACGCACTGACCGCGAGCCTTGCCGCGCTGGGCTTCAGCCACAGCAACACATGGACGCCGGACGAGTTGAACCGGCGCTACCTCGCGAATCGCGCCGACGGGCTGCACATCGGCGCATCGCCGGGGCGTTTGGTTCTGGCGACGGTCTGACGAACCGGCGCGAAGCGCATCGTCGGCCGCAACCGCCCGTTCGACAGAAGCGGCCGGATCATCGACAATTCGCGGCTATCAAAACATGAGAGAGAGGGCAGGTGCATGCGCAGGGTCGTCAAGTCGCTCGGGGTGATCCTGGGCATTTCCGTCGCCGGCATCGCGGGTGCGCAGGCCGCCCCGAGCGAACTGGCATTCCCGCGTTTCACCCAGGCGGAGGGCCGGCAGGATTCGGACGGGCTGCCGCTGTCCGGCGTGAAACTCTGCGTGCTCCCCGATCGTGCGCCGTGCTTCGAGATGCCGCCCGAGCCGGTTCCCCATTCGTCGAAGGAGCTTTACCAGTTCGGACTGATGCCGCGGTCAGAGCGGCTGCCGATTGCGTCGGGCGGCTCGTGGGTGTTCTTCTCGGGGATGTTTTCCGGCGGTGGCAGCGGGATGCTGGAGCGCGTGGCGATATTGCGTTATGGCGCGAACGGCAAGATCGAGAACCTGATGCCGGAAGTCACCCAGACGGAGACGGCCGATCGCGCGATGTGGAAGGTGCCGGACGTGTCGCCCTATCCGGTGTTCGTTCGGGCGGACTTCGTGTGGGCCGACGACGAGGATCATTTCGGCAAGCACTTTTTCGTCGTCGACGCGTGGACGTTCGATCCCGCCATCGGGCAGTACAGGAAGCGGTTTTCCTACCGCACCGCGAAGCGCTATGACCGCGGCGAGGGCTCGGATCATGTGTTGAGCGCCGAGCGTGCGGACATTCTGCGTCACCTCGCCGCCAGCAAGTAGCGCGCTGCCGGTGCGGCGCGTCTCCGCCGCCACGCGCGTGGGTTGCCGGCGGGGGCGAACCGCCGTTCAGGCGGCCGCCCGCAGCCTCATCGCTGCGCTTCCCCGTAAGTCTCCCTGCATACCTCGCGCAACGCGTCGACCAGGAGATCCCGCGCCGGCGAGCGCGAATCGGCGGCGCGGGTAAAGAGCGCGATGGGCGGGAGCGTCCAGACCAGCGAGTACGGCACGATCGCCACGCCGGCGATCCGCACCAGTTCTTCCGCGATGTCGGCGGGCACGATCGATACGGCCTCGTCGCTCGACGCGATCATCTCGCCGATCAGCTTGGACGAGTAGCTTTCGACGATCGGAACGGGCGGCGGGATGCCGGCCGACAGGAACAGGTCGGTGACCTGCTCCCGCATCGGCGTATGCGGGGCGCCGAGAATCCAGTCGAGCGCGTGCAGCTTGTGCCAGTCCAGCGCGGTGCGGGCCAGTTTCGCGGCAAGACGCCGGCTCGCGATCATGCGCGGCTGCTGCTGGTACAGCACTTCGAAGGAAACCTGCCCCAGGTCGATCGCCGACGACGCCCGCCCGATCACGATGTCGACGCTGTGGTCCTTGAGTTGCAGCAGGAGCTGATCGCTGGTGCCTTCGTGAATCGTCACGGTCAGGCGCCGTTCCATGCGCGCCTGCAACCGCTTGAGCGCCGCCGACAGCATCTGCCCGGAAATGAACGGAATCACGCCGATGTGCAGGTGGGCCGCATGCCCGGCGGCGACGGCCTCCATTTCTCGGGCGAGGTGGTCGAGATCCTTGATCATCGCCTTCGCCCGCTCGAGCACGACCGCGCCGAGCGCGGTAGGCCGCATGCCGCGCGACGAGCGTTCGAAGAGCGGCGTGCCGAACATGCTCTCCAGCTCGGACAGCGCGTTCGTCACGGCCGGCTGGCTGCTGGCCATGTGCTCCGCGACACGCGTCAGCGACCCGTGCTGCTGGATCTGCAGCAACAGCACCAGGTGCCGCATCTTCAGGCGCGCGCCCAGCCGCCTGACCACGTCGTTCGCGTCAAAAGTCATTGACTGGTCACGTATTCATCATGAAAAAGTGATGGAGCGATATTAAAACAGAATCATCACCTTATGGTGGATCCCTAGAATCACCTTCATGGATCGCGCCGGGACTGGCCTGGCGCCCGTGCCCGGATCGAAAAACATGAAACAGACTGAGACACAGCAGCAGGCAGCGTTCGACTATCACGAATTTCCGACCCCGGGAAAGATCTCGGTCGTCGCCAGCAAGCCGCTCGTGACGCAGCGCGATCTCGCGCTGGCGTACACGCCGGGCGTGGCGGGCGTGTGCGAGGCCATCGCCGCCGATCCGCTGCAGGCGCACCGCTTCACCAGCCGCGGCAACCTGGTCGGCGTGATCACGAACGGCACGGCCGTGCTGGGTCTCGGCAACATCGGCCCGCTCGCGTCCAAGCCGGTCATGGAAGGCAAGGCCGTGCTCTTCAAGAAGTTCGCGGGGATCGACGTCTTCGACATCGAGATCAACGAAACCGACCCGGACAAGCTGGTCGACATCATCGCGGGCCTCGAGCCCACCTTCGGCGGCATCAACCTCGAGGACATCAAGGCGCCCGAATGCTTCACGGTCGAGCAGAAGCTGCGCGAGCGCATGAAGATTCCGGTCTTCCATGACGATCAGCACGGCACCGCCATCACTGTGTCCGCCGCGTTCATCAACGGGCTGAAGGTCGTCGGGAAGTCGATTTCGGAAGTGAAGGTCGTGACGTCGGGCGCAGGGGCCGCCGCGCTGGCCTGCCTGGACCTGCTGGTCGACCTCGGGCTGCCGGTCGAAAACGTCTGGGTGACCGATATCGAAGGCGTCGTCTATCGCGGGCGCACCGCGCTGATGGACCCGGCCAAGTCGCGCTTTGCGCAGGAAACCGATGCGCGCAAGCTGGCCGACGTCATCGGCGGCGCGGACGTGTTCCTGGGCCTGTCGGTCGGCGGCATCCTGAGTGCCGAGATGCTGAAGGAGATGGCGCCGCGCCCGCTGATTCTGGCGCTGGCCAATCCCACGCCGGAAATCTTCCCGGAACTGGCGCATGCGACGCGCGACGACGTCGTCATCGCGACGGGGCGCTCGGACTACCCGAACCAGGTCAACAACGTCCTCTGTTTCCCGTACATCTTCCGCGGCGCGCTGGACGTGGGCGCGACGACGATCACCCGCGAAATGGAGATCGCCGCGGTGCACGCGATCGCGGGGCTGGCCGAGGAGGAGCAGAACGAAGTCGTCGCGGCGGCTTATGGCGCGTACGACGTGGCGTTCGGCGCGCAATACCTGATTCCGAAGCCGTTCGACCCGCGCCTGATCGTCCGTATCGCGCCGGCCGTGGCGAAGGCGGCGATGGAAGGCGGCGTGGCGAAGCGCCCGCTGACGGATCTCGACGCGTATGTCGAGCAACTGCAGCAATTCGTCTACCACTCCGGCGCGTTCATGAAGCCGCTGTTCGCGACGGCGCGCCGGCTGGTGCGTGACGGCGGCAAGGCACGGATCGTCTTCACCGAAGGCGAGGACGAACGCGTGCTCCGCGCGGTGCAGGTGATCGTCGACGAGAAGCTGGCGCGTCCGATTCTGGTCGGGCGCCCGGAAGTGCTGCTGGCGCGCATCGAACGGTTCGGCTTGCGGATCCGGCTCGGCCAGGATGTCGAGGTGACGAACCCCGAGTACGACGAGCGGTTCCCGCAGTACTGGACGACGTATTGGGAGCTGCGCTGCCGGGACGGCATCTCGAAGGAAATGGCGCGGGTCGAGATGCGGCGCCGCCTGACGCTGATCGGCGCGATGATGGTGCGGCTCGGCGATGCGGACGGGATGATTTGCGGCACGGTCGGCGAATATCACAACCACCTGCGGTTCGTCGACGAGGTGATCGGCAGGAAGCCGGGTGCGTCCACGTATGCGGCGATGAACATCCTGTTGCTCGATCAGCGGACGGTCGCGCTGGTGGACACGCACGTCAACGACAATCCCGATGCCGAGCAGATCGCGGAATTCACGATTGCCGCGGCTCGTCAGATGGAATGGCTGAACCTCACGCCGAAGGCGGCGTTGCTGTCGCGGTCGAACTTCGGGTCGGGGAGTGCGGCGTCGGGCGTGAAGATGCGCCGGGCGCTGGAGATCATCCGGGAGCAGGCGCCCGATATCGAGGCGGACGGCGAGATGCATGGCGACTGTGCGCTCGACGAAGGCTTGCGGTCGAGGCTGCTGCCGATGTCGCCGCTGAAGGGGGCGGCGAACCTGCTCGTGTGCCCGAACGTGGATGCGGGGAATATCGCTTACAACCTGCTCAAGACGGAGGCGGGCAGCAATGTGGCGGTGGGACCGTTCCTGTTGGGCGTCAACGCGCCGGTGAATATTCTGACGTCCAGTGCGACGGTGCGGCGGATCGTCAACATGACGGCGTTGACGGTGATCGAGGCGAACCGGAACGCGTCTGTTTGAGCGGAAACCGGAAGGGGGCGAGTTCACCGGACGGGGTGTGGTTCGGGGGGATTCGCCCCTTCGGCGATTGATTTCTAGTCGTGCCCGTCGACGTTGACTTCATCGAGGCCCCATGTGGCCGCAAGATGATCGCGCAAGGTCGCGAGAATCTCGTCCGATAGCGCCGGCAATCCCCGCGCGGTGGCTCGGGCGAGGATCAACCCGCCCACCATTGTCGACAGCATCGAAATTGCGCGAACCCGGTCCTCGGGTTCGATCTGCGCAGCCTCGGTGCCATCGGGCCTCCGCTGCGCGAATAGCGTCATGTAGCGCCCGATGCCTTGGGCGAAAGCGTCCGAGATCGCACCCGTTTCGCGTGCCGCGTCTGCCGCGAGCGCGGCCACCGGGCAGCCTTGGCCGATGCTGTCGCGATGCTGCGGCGACAAGTAATTCGCGACTCCAGCTCGAAGGAACCCGTCGGCGTCGGTGTTCGCATCGGCATCCGGTGTCTCCAGCTCGGAGAGTTTCCACTCGAACGCGTATTCCGCGGCCTCGGCCGCCAGCGCATCCTTCGATTCGAAGTGCCGGTACAGCCCGCCGTGGGTGAGCCCGGCCTCGCGTGTGATGTCGGCCACCCCCACGCCGGTGAAACCGCGCTCGCGGTACAGCCGGGCCGCGGCCTGCAGGATGGCCAGGCGGTTTTCGGCCACCTGCGTTTTCGAGACTTTCATGAAGATCCTTTCGTGCGCATGGCATTGCGTGTTGATGACAATCATACTCAATACTGTATGATGTCGATCATCATCAATAGATCGACCAGGACAGAATCCATGCACATCACGCCCACTGCGAACCGCCGAATCGTCGTCACCGGCATGGGAATGGTCTCGCCGCTGGGTTGCGGAGTCGAGCTGGTGTGGCAGCGGCTGCTGGCCGGCCAGTCAGGCTTGCGCCTGCTGCCGGATGCGATGACGGCGGACGTCGCGGCCCGCGTGGGCGGTGTGGTGCCCGATGTGCACGAGGATGCGTGCGGCGGCTTCGACATCGACCGCTTTGTGTCGACCAAGGACCAGCGCAAGATTGACCGCTTCATCGCCTTCGCGCTCGCCGCCGCGCAAGAGGCACTCGCGCAGGCGCAATGGGCGCCGGCCGACGAAGTGTCCCAGCAGCGCACGGCCACGGTCATCGCGTCGGGCATCGGTGGATTTCCGGCGATCGCGGGCGCGGTGCGGACGACCGAGATGCGCGGACCGAAGCGTCTGTCGCCATTCACGATCCCCTCGTTCCTCGTCAACCTTGCCGCGGGACACGTGTCGATCAGGCACGGCCTGAAGGGGCCAATGGGCGCGCCGGTGACCGCTTGTGCCGCGAGCATCCAGGCCATCGGCGACGCGGCACGGCTGATCCGCTGCGGCGAGGCCGACATCGCGGTGTGCGGTGGCGCCGAGGCCGCAATCGATCGCGTCAGCCTGGGCGCCTTCGCCGCAGCGAAGACCTTGTCCACCGGCTTCAATGACACGCCAACCCGCGCATCGCGGCCCTTCGACCGGACTCGCGACGGTTTCGTGATGGGGGAAGGCGCCGGCATGCTGGTGATCGAATCGCTCGAGCACGCGCTGGCGCGCGGCGCCGTCCCCCTGGTCGAACTCATTGGGTATGGCACCAGCGCCGATGCGTTTCACATTACCTCCGGCCCCGAAGACGGCAGCGGCGCGCGACGCTCGATGCAGGCGGCGCTGACGCAGGCCGGCCTGACCGCGTCCGACCTGCAACATCTCAACGCTCACGCGACCTCGACGCCGGTCGGCGACCTGGGCGAATTGGCCGCGGTGCGCGACCTGTTCGGCGTCGACCTCCCGCTCGCCATCACCTCCACCAAGTCGGCGACGGGCCACTTGCTGGGCGCGGCCGGTGGCGTAGCGGCGATCTTCACCGCCCTGGCCTTGCGCGATCAGGTCGTCCCGATGACGCTGAACCTCGAACAGCCGGACGCACTCGCCGAGGGCCTGGACATCGTGCACGATGCGCCGCGGCACATGCCGATCGTTCACGCGATGGCCAACGGTTTCGGCTTCGGCGGCGTGAACGCCAGCCTCGTCTTCAAGCGTTGGGGAGCTTGATGTCGCCCGCGTCTGCGAAGCCTGCCGGGCGCCAATGGCCCGGTCGGCTCCTCGATCGGCGATCGGTTCACGGTCCAAACGCTCAGCGGACGCCTGAAGTCCAGGCCATTCGCCGAAACCCTTCGGTACACGGTCTGATCGGAATATTCAATTGAGCTTCTGCTCTCGGCATCGGCGAATGTGCCGGCGTACGTCGGCTTCGGGTCGATCACGGCCCGTGGTGGCGTGACGGCGAAGCAATCTCAGGCCTGATTCGACGCTGGCCGAGAGATCAGGGTTTTGACTTACTCGCCTGATCTGACTCTGGCGACGGACATTCCGACGCGGCCCTGGCGAGCGGCTCCCTTCACGCTGCCGCGCTTGTCAGTCGAAATCCGTTGCTGCCGGCTCGGGATGTCCGCAATCGTTTGCAAGCAACCACCCGGACATCGGCATTACCCGTGGACGCCTCTGTCGCGTCTCCGCACCCCGCGCCGATTTAATCAGTATTTCGTAACAATCACCCGTCGCGACACTCCGGATAGCTTGCTTTCGATACCAATCCTAACGAAGTTTTAGGGCTCGCTACTTCGCGTATCGTCCGATAATTATCTTTTATTTTCGTCTAAAATCGCGCTTCCTCTTACTTTATAACGGAAAGCGTTTTGAAAGGACTGACGAAAAATCTCTCGCGCACGGCCATCGCCGCATGCGTCGCTTATGCCGGGCTCATGCCTTTATCCCGGCCCGCCGAAGCCCAGGTCGAACCTCTGAAGAATCCCGTCTACGGTGTGACCCTCGACGACCTGACCAAACTGGACGCCATCGTCGCGTCGCTGCAGAACCTGCCGTACAAACCCACCGTGCGTGTCGTGTTCGATCCGGATACGTCGGCCGCCGACTACTACGCGCCTCTGCTGCGCCTGCACGCAGTCGCGTACGTGATGGGCGAAGTCTACGATTCCTACTATTTCCCGACGGACCTCACCACGTACAAGGCAAGAACGCAGGAACTGGTGTCGCAGCTGAAGAACACCGTAGACGTCTGGGAGATCGCGAACGAAATCAACGGTGAATGGCTGCGTAACAACCCGAGCGGCACGAATTCCGTGGTCAACTCGCAAGAGCAGCAGATCGGCCAGATGGTTGCGGCGGCCAACCAGATCGTCAAATCGAACGGCGGCAAGACGGCCATCACGCTGTACTACAACGACGACAGCAAGGGCAACAACTGCTGGGAGAAGCCGCAGGATTACTGGAAGACGTGGCCGACCGCGTTCCTGTCCTCGACGGTCCGCCAGCAGGCCGACTACGCGTTGTTCAGCTACTACCCGTATCAGGATTGCCCGGGGCTGAACCCGACGTGGAAGAACGATTTCGCGGCGCTGGAAAGCATCTTCCCGAACGCGAAGGTCGGCTTCGGCGAAATCGGCACCTCGGATATCTCCGCGCCCGCATCGGTGCAGCAGAACCTGATCAAGACCTACTACCCGATGGTCAACAGCATGACCGATCCGCGTTTCATCGGCGGATTCTTCTGGTGGAACTACGCCGAGCAAATGCTCCCGTATTCGACGAGCTCGTACTTCCAGCTGTTGCGTCAGACGATCATCACGCTCAAGGCGCCCAACTAAGCGAAAAGCGCCATCCAGGAGCAAGCGTCAGCGTCGTTGGTTAGAACCACAATGTCGCGCGTACCACGAGACCACGTGCGCGTGCCGCTGACGTCAATCCGAACCGGTATTGCACCGTGACATCCAGATAGCTTGCCGGCGCGCTGTACCGCCCTTCGCGAAACCAGTACCGCAACTGGATGCCGGGCCCGGCGCCGATCGCCGTCTTTTCCGGCTGTCGATTGTCGTGATCGCCGGCCACCGCGGCGTGCGGGTAGATGGTCAGCCGATCGCTGATCATCGGCAAACGCCAGGTGTGCCCGTAACGCAACTCCGAATAAATGATGTACCGGCCCGCGCTGATGAAGTACGCGCCTTCGACATATGCCTGCCAGCTGCGCCAGCTCGGTTCGGTCACCCGCAGGTCGGTCCCGGCCTCCGACGAATAACCCACGCGCATCAGCCAGTCCGTCATCGACAGGCTGCCGACGTGGAACAGCCGCTCGGCGGTCAGCACGACGTTCTGGTCGGGCAGCGGCTTGTAGCGCGCGCCCACCGAACCCTGCACGGTCGGCATGCCGGTCACGTTGCCCGTCCCGTCGTAGGCCGTGCCGTATCCACGCACGAAGAACTGGAAGATGCGGCCGTTCTGATAGCCGATCTTCGGCGGCTGCCAATACGCTTCGATACCCGGCTGCAACACGCTGATCGTGCCTTGCGGGCCGAACGCGGCCGACTGGTACGGCGCGCTCAGCACGAACCCCCAGGTGCGCTGAAGCTGCTCGACTTCCCGTCGATAGCCGAACTTGTGCTGCGCATCGAATTTGTGTTCGTTCTCGTCGGCGTCGAGGCTGTGCTCGAACAGGTCGATGGACTCGTCGTTCAACCCGATCCGCTTGGCGGCATAACCCGCGTCCGCGTAGTTCATCGCGTTGCCGGCGCCGCCGGCGAAGCCCTCCTGGAATGCGTCGAGTGCCTCGCGATCCTTGTGGTCGCGCAGCAGGTCATAGGCTTCCTGCAACTTCTGTTGCGCGGTATTGTCCACCGGCGCCTGGGCGGGCTGGTCTTCCTGCCGCGCCTGCGCCGCGATCGACGCGGCCATGTTGCGCTCGCCTTCGGTCGTCGCATCGTCGGCCGCGAGGTCCGCCATCCGGATCGCGGTATCGCGGTCGCCCGCCTGCAGGCTCAACTGCGCGATGCGCAACTGCACCACGGCCGATTTTTCATCGGCGAGCGGTGCCAGCGCAATGCCGGCTTCATGCGGACGATTCGCCGCGAGCGCGCTGTCCGACCAGGCGAGACGCAGGTTGCGCTGCTGCTCCTTGCTCCATTTCCCGGTTGCGACGGCGGCCGAGAAATCGCTGCAGGCGACGTCGTAGTGCATCTGCCGCTGCGCCAGGTAGCCATGCTGCGCACGCACCGCCGCACTCTTCGGAAAACGAACCGTCAGCGATTCCACCAATGCGTCCGCTTCGTCGACCTTTCCTTCCCGCCTGTATACGTCGACGAGCAGCAGCCCGAGCTGTTCGCTACCGGGCTGAATCCTGATGGCGCGCGACGCATACACTTCCGCGAGGGGCAGGTCGCCGGCATTGATCGCCTTGTAGGCGCTGTCGGCGAGCCGGTAGGCTTTGGGCGTCAGCGGCTGCGCGGCGAAGGCCGGCGCCTGCCACGCCAGCGACACGGCGATCGCCAGTGCGCTCAACCGTGCACAGCGCTTGAGGCCGGCCGCGATCGGGGGTTTCGAATGCTTCATGCCTGTTCTCCCGACGGTTTCGTCACGAGGGCGCCTTGCTGCGCCGCCGGGTCGCCGTCGCGTACGCGGGCGAGTTCGACGAAGCGCGAGTGCCGGGAGAGTTCGGCGGCAATCTCCGCATCGCAGGCGATGAAGTAGGCCACGTTCGATCGGGCGCCGCGCCGCACGACATCCTGCTCGTCCGGCGTGAGCGGTCGCCCGACCGCGACGTTCAACGTGCCGTCTTCCGCGGTCGAAAACGGCACGGCGTGGTATGCGTACTGGAGCTCGAATGCCAGCGAATCCGCGAAGTGGCCCACCGCGACGTTGCCGAGGCTCACCCGGGGCAGTTCGGCTTGTTCGGCGATCGCATCCGCGAGCGATTCGGCGGATATCGCGCAGCCTTCGACCAGCAGTTCACCGAGCCGTTTGCCGCAGGTCAGCTGCTTGTCGAGGCTCGCCTGCAATTGCTCCAGCGTGACCACGCCCCAGCCGACCAGGATCTCGCCGACTTTCATGCGTGCTTTCCCGAGCGCTTCGTTCGACAGGTAGGTATGGCTGGTCTTGTCCCAGGCGATGGGCTTGCCGGTCACCAGGTGGCCGATATAGATGCGCCACGCGCGGCAAACCGCGTAGAAATTGATCAGGTTGTTGACGAACATCCGCGGGATCGACAGCAGCCCCTGGGTCGGGCCGTTCAGCTTGCTGACGAAGTGGAAACGCTGCCCGGCCCGCGCGAACAGCATGGCGGTGTTGATCCACAGCAGCGGCGCGACCCAGTGGCTCGCCATGACGAGCGGGGCGCCGACGGGGATGACATGGATGGATCGCTGAAGTGCGCCGAGCAACAGGAAGTTGATCAGCACGCCATAGGCAATGACCGAAAACAGCGAGGTCACGATGCCCTTGCGATCGTGGAAGAACATGTATCGGGTGAGAAGATTGCCTTTCCAGCCGAGTTGCTCCCAGCCCTGAAAGGCGATGCCGAGGATCCAGCGCGTGCGCTGACGGTACGCGGTACGAAATGTTTTCGGAAAATACTCGCGCGTGGCCAGCAGGTTGCGATTGGCGACGCTACCCGTTGCGCGTCTTTCCGCTGCATCGCGCGTGATGCCCGTCAATGGAATGCATGCAAAGGTTTCCTTCATCCCCAGGTCTCTCAACCGGAAGCTGAAGTCGTAATCCTCGGTCAGCGAACTGGTGTTGAACGGCGCGCCGTTGCGTTCCTTCATCGCCGCTTCGATCGAGCGCCTGCTATAGCACGATGCAACGCCCGCGCCCGGGACGATGCCGGTCAGGCGGGCCCGAACCGGCACGTCCTTCTGGTGCGTTTCGCTGAAGTCGTCCAGGTAGCATCCGGCGACGAACTCGTTCCATTTTCGCGGCAAGGACAGCACGGGAAGCTGGACCAGGTCGCTATCCGCGACCGCGTGGTTGAGGTACTTGAGTTCGACCGGATGAATGACGTCCTCGCAGTCGTGCATGACGACGCCCGCGAATTGAATTCGGTGGACTGCTTCGTAGCGCAGGATCGCTTCGACGATCCAGTTCAGGCAGTCCGCCTTGCAGGTCGGCCCGTCGTTCATGACGGTCGCGCGCGTGACCCTGCCCGGGTACCGGCGGACCATCCGCTCGACCTCGGCCGTGGTTTCGGCATCGTTGTGATAGGTGCCGACGAATATCACGTAGCGCTCGTACTCGAGGGTCGCCAAGGTGTTTTCGATCATCTTGGCGATCACGTCGTATTCCTTCCAGGCCGGAACCATCAGCGCCAGATGCCGTTCTTCCAGCGCGCGCAGCATGCCGATATCGATCGTTTGCGATTTTTCACGACGCAGGATGCGCCGGATTTCAAACGACCAGTAACAGGCATCCAGCGTGAGGTCATCCAGTGTGCTTACCAGGATGACAATTGCGGTCACAATGGCGACAAGGTTAAGTGCGTATAAGTACGCACTCCAAATCATGTTATCCATCATTTTTTCCGCGCTTTTATCTTGTATTTGATTATTTCCCCTCGTATCGACGAAAGACGAAAGTTCCCCGTCCTCGCCGGCCCCGTCACGTCCACTCCGTGGCTTGCGCCGCGCGAATTCCCGCCGCTCGAAAAAGCCGGCAGCACGCGAGCTTTCTCGATGTGGTCACGTTGCATCGCGAACGATGCAACGTGTTCAGTGGATGACTTTTTGACAGCCCGTTTCCCGCTTGCCTGCCTGCCTCCGTCCCTGCATTCCTGATCGCCTGCCGCCGCTCTCCACCCGACGCTTGCGCAGTGCCCCCGAGCACCGACTCCGCAGCACACAGCTCATGTAGCAAGTCGTGCGCCATCGCTGCGCGACCCTTGACGTTACGTGCATCGCAGGGGGCCGCACGGGATTGGCCTGCCGAATCCGAGCCAAATGTTTCAGTGCTGAAACACGCCGTCGATCGACCGGATGACACATCGTTTTCCGACCCTCTGCCGGGCTCCGATCGTCGCTTTCGGGAAATCGCCGCACGATTCCGGCGGTGACCAGCCGGATAAACCGACGTCGAACCGGAAAGCCGGTGCTTCAGTCGTCATTGCACATGCATGTCACCGGAGGAAATTTTCGCGTTGCGCTCCGCGAAGCTCGGCGATTGACTGGTTTTCCCTGAATCGTACGAACAGGGTTCGCGCGTTTGTCCGATTAAATTCATGACACCGCCGCGTTGCATGCCTGAAACGTTTTATCGGCCCAATTTTCGAGTGGCGTCGATGCATGAATTTCACTCCCTTGGCGCATGCCCATTTGCGACCGATGGTACGGATCTAGCTTGAAAGTAAAGCCATCTCCTCCCGGATTTATTTGTCTGGTTTCAATTGCGCAGCAAAAATTAACGACATGGCGCCCCGATTCCGGAGGGTGATTCTCGATGCTCGTCTCGCGAGCGAGATGAACTTATTTTGCATATCAAAGGATGAAAATCATGCCTTCGCATCGCAATGAATCTTTTCGAAACGGGTTGAGCATCGCCGGATCACTCGTCGCATTGATCACCACGTTCGCCATCGCCGTCGGCGTTCAGGATGCGAATGCGCAGGCGACAGGCAACGCTTCCGTCATGAACATCAAGCCGCCTCCGCTGCCGAACGGCTCGGCCCAGGTCAACGTGAAAGCAGGGATGTCCGACGAGGATTGGGAGAAGGCATACAAGGAAACGGGGCGCCCGAAGTTCAGCAAGAATTCCGTCAAGAAACTCAACGGCAATGTGCAACGTGACTAGGGAGAAACGGCCATGAAAAAGATCTTGCTCGTCATCGCCCTGCTAGCGGGGCTCGCGCAAATGACATTGCCGGGCACCGCGCACGCGCAGGCCACCACAGCGCACACGCTCGTGCTGTACGACAACCCGGCCAACGACCCGTATTCGAAGCTCGGCCTGATGTACAGCATCATGCTGAGAAACCTGCTTGGCCATTTCAATGCGACGATCGATCTGGTTCCGATCCAGAACTACACGTCCGGCATGGTCGGGAGCCACGACGTCACGTTCTATATCGGCGACTACTACAACAACCCGATTCCGACGGCGTTCATGAGCGACGTGATGACCACCAAGAAGACAGTGGTCTGGTTCAAGTACAACTTGTGGCAACTGGCCTGGAACACGGCCTTCACGTTCAATCAGACCTTCGGGTTCAGCTTCGTGGGCCTCGCGGGGATGAACGCGACGCCGTCGGCGAGCAATCCGAATCCGGGCTTCTACGATACGGTCACGTACAAGAACCTGTCGATGGTCAAGTACTACGCCTATAACGCGTCGACGGGCGTCATCAGCGCGGATCCGGACATCGGATTGACCCAGGTCGTCGATTCCACCAAGGCGCAGGCGCTCGTCACCATCAAGAACAGCCAGAGCGGAGCAACCGCGCCGTACATCATGCGCTCTGGCAACTTCTGGTACTTCGCGGACATGCCGTTTTCCTACATCGGCCCGACGGATCGCTACCTGGTGATCTGCGACATCCTGCACGACATCCTGCAGACTAATGCACCGGTGAATCACCGTGCCCTCGTCCGTCTGGAAGACCTCGACGCGTATACGACGACGAGTTCGATGCAGCAGCTGACGAATTACATGTACTCGAAGCACATTCCGTTCACGATGGCAACCATTCCGTTGTATACGGACCCGAATGGCTATTACAACGGCGGCGTGCCGGAGACGATCCATCTGGCGCAGGCAACCGGCCTCAAGAGGGCACTGAACTACGCGCTCGCGCGCGGCGGCTCGATCGTGATGCACGGCTACACGCACCAGTACGATTCGACGCCGAACCTGCTGAATGCAGTCAGCGGCAGCGACTACGAGTTCTGGTACGCGGTACAGAACCGGCCGGTTGATGAGGACTCCATCCCGTGGGCGGAAGGCAGGATGGCCGACGGCCTGCTCGAGTTCACGCTCAACGGCTACAAGATCGTCGGCTGGGCCGCGCCGCAGTACCAGATGTCGCCGGCCGCGTCGTCGGCGACAGCCCTCACGTTCCCGACCACGTTCCAGCGGGCCGTGTACTACACGTCGACCAAGCCGCAACTCGGAACGGGTGCCGCCAACCAGGATTTTTCGGCCGGACAGTTTTTCCCGTACATCATCAACGCCGATTACTACGGGCAGCGGATCGTTCCGGAGAACCTGGGCAGCGTGCAGTACAACATCTGCAATATCGACCCGTTCTCGTGCATCACGTACACGTGGCAGCAAATCGTGACCAATGCCCAGTATGGCCTGGCGGTACGCGACGGTTTCGCGTCGTTCTTCTTCCATCCGTACTGGCTTGAACCGGATCTCGGATTGCCGGCGCTCCAGGACTTCCAGAGCATGATTACCGGCATCACGAATCTCGGCTACAAGTGGGTGGACGGCACGACGGCCAAGTGACGCAGGCGGAGCGACAGCCCCGTGCGACCCGCATCGGCAAGGCGGGTCGCACGTTTGCGTTCGATCGGCTACGATGACGCGCAGGCATGCTTCCGGAGAGCCAGCGATGACCCCATACGCGATCCCGGCCTGGCGCAGGATTCAACGGCGTATGGGCCGGCTTCGGCTCGCCGCGCGACCGGGCCCGCTTTCAGTCGCGCCGCGTTCGCCCCGGGTGGCGACGCTCGCGGCGATCGGCGCCTCGCTCGTCGTGGCCGCCTGCAGCTGGACCGCGCACGACGTGCACGCGGACGGCATCGTCTGGCAGGTGGACAACTCGACGACGAATCCGGTCGGCAACTGGCAGATGCTCGGCATTCACGATCTGCTGATTCAATGGACCGTCGTCGACGATACCGCGTTCATCGCCAGCACCTCGATCCAGCCTGCCGCGCATCTTCCCGACTGGGAGCGCATCGGTCGTGAGCCGTGGGCCAGGAACGTCATCCTGGGGCTGGCCGGCTACCAGGACGAAAAACGGGCGCGCACCCATCTGTCGACGCTCGCCGATCAGTCGCTGGAAGTGGCGCGCGCACCGGTTCCGCTGCATGTCGCCGGCTACTACTTCCCGGTCGAGATCGATCCGACCTGGCAGGACGCGCCAAAGCTCGCCGCCGTCCTGCAACGGCTGCCGCGGCCGCTCTGGGTGAGCGTGTACGACCAGACCAACATCGGCGGAAAGGCGCTCGCGGACTGGCTCGCGGCGTGGCTGCCCGCGGACGTCGGCGTGTTCTTCCAGGACGGCTGCGGTGTCTATGCCCGCGAGCCGTATGTCGCGCGCGCTTACCTCGACGAACTGGTTGCAAAGTTGGGAAAAAAGCGCGTGCGGGTCATCGCCGAGGCGTTCAGGCCTGCCGAGCGGGGCGGATTCCGTTCGGCCAGCGCCGACGAGCTGGGCAAGCAACTGCTGGCGTATCGCGGTTATCCGGTCTACCTGTTCGATGGTCCGCACTATGTGTCGGACGACCTCACGCGCACGCTCTCGACGTGGAAGCCCAAGCCGCCGCCGGCCGTGCCGGTGGGCACGGCGCACTGATTCGGCCCGGTTCCGGCGAACCGGGGGCAAGGGAGCAGGTGGCGAAACAATCGGGCGGATTGGTTTTCCGGCGGCAACGCGTGCCCGGCACCCGGTGCCGGCACGCCGGCGTACGGGGTCGACCGTCGATTTGCTGCTCCCGCCCCGCGCCCCATTTGATGACCAAACCGCAAGACCTAGTGCATAGATATCGTTTGCCGCGGCCTTAATGACTATCGACAATCGTGGCTCGATTTCGCCGCCGTGGCGCCAGAAGCGCCGCGGTGGCCGGTACCTGGCGGCTATCCCGGCCGTCCGCACCATCCAGCTCACGACGACATGTACGCGTTCACCCCTTCATTCCAGAATCCCGCCGGCTCGCCGATCCGCGAACTGTTCAAGTACCTGTCCGAACCGGGCATGATTTCCTTCGCGGGCGGCTATCCGGCCAGCGACCTCTTCGACGTCGACGGCCTGAACGCGGCCGCCGGGCGCGCATATGCGCAGCCGGTGCGCTGCCTGCAATACGGCCCGACCGATGGCCTCGCCGAACTGAAGCAGCAACTGATCGCGTTGATGGCGCGTCGCGGTGTGGCGTGCACGGCGGCAGAACTGCTCGTCACGACCGGTTCGCAGCAGGGGCTCGACCTGTTGCTGCGCGTGATGGTGTCGCCCGGCGACGTCGTGCTGACCGAACAGCCGGCCTATCCGGCGACGCTGCAGGCGATGCGTCTGCAGCAGGCGCGCATCGTGACGATTCCGGTCGACGGCGCGGGGCTCGACGTCGATCGTCTCGGCGAACAGCTTTCATCCGGCGCGATCGCGCAGCCGAAGCTGCTCTACACGGTCCCGACCTTCGCGAACCCGACGGGCGCGACGCTCACGCGCGAACGACGGCTGAAGCTGCTGCGTCTCGCGGTGCAATACCGCTTCCTGATCGTCGAGGACGATCCGTACGGCGACCTGCGTTTCGCGGGCGAAGCCGTGCCGTCGATGCTTGCGCTGGCCGACGAAGTGGACGGCGCACGCGACTGGATCGTGCATTTCGCGAGCCTGTCGAAGATCGTCGCGCCGGGGCTGCGCGTGGGCTGGACGATCGCGCCGGCCGAGATCGCGCGCCGCTGCGTGATCGCGAAGCAGACGGTCGATCTGTGCAGCACGCCGTGGACGCAGGCCACCGCCGCCGAATATCTGGCCGACGGCGCGCTCGAACGCCATCTGCCGCGCATCACGGCCGCGTACCAGCGCAAATGCGATGCGATGTGCGACGCATTGCGCGACGGCCTGGGCGATGCGATCGAATTTCATCGTCCCGAAGGCGGGATGTTCGTGTGGGCGCGGATCGGCGCGGTGTCGTCGGACGTGCTGCTGCAACAGGCGATCGCGAACAAGATCGTGTTCGTGCCGGGCAAGGCGTTCTTCGCGGACAACGTCGACGCCGCATCGCTGCGCCTGTCGTTCGCCGCGCCGGACGTCGATGCGATCCGGGAAGGCGTCGCGCGCCTCGTGCGCGCGTATGGAGCGGCGCTCGCCGCGTGAGGAGACAACAACGTGAATATCACCGTCAACGACACCGTATCGATGGGCGCAGCACCGCGCGCGGGCGATAACCGGCCCGTGGCGCACCGCTCGTCGCAGATCAGCGCAGGGCCGCAGTATGTGGCCGACGTGCTCGGCCGCTTCGGCGCCCAGCCGGCGGACGACATCGGCGACGCGGCGCCGGTCGTCCTCGGCTACAACTGAGCCGCACGGCGACGGCCGGCGTGCGGCACGCGTGCCGGCGCCGCCGCAAGCGGTTAAGCTTGCGCGACCGCAACACGCACGATCGCCGCTTCGCCATGTCCGACTCAACTTCCGAATCGCTCGCGCAAACGTACGAGCGTCTCTGGTCCTGCCTCGAATCCGGGGTGAGCGCGCAGCGTTCGCCGTTCACGATGCTGCAGGCCGCGACGCTCGGTATCGACGGCGCGCCGAAGGTACGCACGATCGTGTTGCGTCAGGTGAACCGTGCCGATCGTGTGCTGTCGTTTCATACCGACGCGCGCTCGGAGAAGGTCGCGGAGCTGCGCCGCGATCCGCGCATCGCGCTCGTCGCCAGCGATCTCGATGCGCTCGTGCAGATTCGCGCGGAGGGCGTTGCATCGATCTGCGACGACGAAGCGCAACGCCGCGCGATCTGGCAATCGAGCCGACCGCATACGCTGCTGCTGTATCGCGCACCGTTGCCGCCGGGTACGCCGGTCGAGTCGCCTGAAGCCGCGCATGTGTCGGCGAGCCCGCGCGCCAATCCCGACGACGACGGTTACGAGAACTTCTGCCTGCTTCACGTGAGTGTGACGCGCATCGACTGGCTCGAACTCGCGCGCGCCGGCCATCGCCGCGCGGTGTTCGACCTGCATGAAGGCGGCTACGAAGGCCGGTGGGTCGCGCCCTGAGCCGGACTGCTCACGCACCGCTTTCGACGTGACGGGCCAATGCCGCGGCGAGGTACTGCTCCCCGTCATCGATCGACCCGACGATCGCGGGCGCAATGACTTCTCCCCAGAACGGCAGACGCCACTGCGGATCGGGGTGATGCCCCAGGACGACGGCCCGATATAGGCCATCGGGCCGTTGCGCAATCAGCGTGACCAGATGCCGATCGGCGAGGTGCGTTTCGGCAACGGGTTGCTCGCCGGGCATCAGCACGCTCTTCCAGATGCCGCCGTATCTTTCTTCCCATCCCATCGGATCATCTCCTCGCGGCACATCGCCCGTTGCGGGGTTGGCCGCCGGCTGCCCGGGATCGCACACGGCGCCTAAGCGCTGCTTCCCGCGCCGCGGCTACCGGGCGAGTCGGGCGGCCGCCCGTCCGACGCCGCCTGCGCGGTCATCCACTCGCGCATCACGACGATGGCGTCGTCATCGCGCCGTTCGGCCGGATACACGAGATAGAACCCCATCGACAGCGGAAACGCGAAATCGAACGGCTTGCACAGCCGGCCGGCGGCGATGTCGCGCTCGACGAGCGGATCGGTGGCGAGCGCGATGCCCTGGCCGGCGACGGCCGCATCGATCGCGAGCGACGTCTGGTTGAAGCGCAGCCCCTTGTGCGGATCGAGGTCGACAGGCTCCGGCATCGCAGCGAGGAACTCGGGCCACAGGTCGTGCGCGTCGTGCAGCAGCACGTGGCTTGCAAGCGCGCGCGGCGACGCCGGCGCGGCCAGCAGCGCGGGGCTGCACACGGCACACACGTCGAGCGGGAACAGCGCGTGCGTGGCGAGATGCTTGCCGAACGGCGGCTTGCCGTAACGGATCGCGAGATCGACGCCGTCATGGCGGAACGTCGCGATCTGCGGGTCGGCGATCACGCGCACGTCGTAGTCGGGATGTGCGTCGGTGAACTGCGCGAGCCGCGGGATCAGCCACTTCGACGCGAACGACGGCGTCGTGCTGATGGTCAGTGCGGCGCGCCGCTTCACGAGCTTGTCGGTCGCGTCGGCGATCGCGTGCAGCGCGCGCTGGACGTCGGAGAAATACGCGGCGCCGTCGTGCGTCAGCGCGAGGCCGCGCGGCAGGCGTTCGAACAGCTTCAGGCCGAGCACGTCCTCGAGGTGGCGCACCTGCTGCGCGACGGCGCCCTGCGTGACGCCGATCTCGTCGGCGGCGGCGCGGAAATTGAGGTGCCGCGCGGACACTTCGAACGCGCGGAGCGCATTCAGCGGCGGCAGGCGGGAGGGGCGAGGCGGCATCGTCAGGCTGTAGAAAAACTATCGGCTGGAGGCAGAAATACTGGTTCGACAGTGGGTATCGATGCGCCTACATTACCACCATGGCGCACCGAACGGCGGTTGCGCGGCGGCAGGATTCGAATGAGGAGCAGATCGTGACTGTAGAAAAAGTGGCGTTGATCACGGCGGCGGGCAAAGGCATGGGCGCGGCGATCGCGCGCGAACTGGCGGCGACGGGCTATCGCGTCGCGCTGATGTCGCCGTCGGGCAGCGCGGTGGCGCTCGGCGAGGAACTGGGCGGGTTCGGCATCCAGGGTTCGGTGACGGAAGAAGCCGACATCGACCGGCTCGTGCAGGAAACGCTCGCGCGCTACGGCCGCATCGATGCGGTCGTGAACAACACCGGGCATCCGCCGAAGGGCGAGCTGCTGGCGATCACCGACGACAACTGGCATGCCGGGCTCGACCTGATCCTGCTGAACGTGGTGCGCGTGATGCGCCGTGTGACGCCGGTCTTCCAGAAGCAGGGCGGCGGCGCGGTGGTCAACATCTCGAGCTTCGCGGCGGACGCGCCCGAGCAGCCGATGCCCGTTTCGTCGGCACTGCGCGCGGCGCTGAGCGCATGGACGCGTCTTTACGCGGAACGTTACGCGGCCGAGCACATCCGGATGAACGCGGTGCTGCCGGGCTTCATCGACAGCTGGCCGGAAACGCCGGAGATCGTCGCACGCATCCCGGCCGGCCGCTTCGGCAAGACCGGCGAGATCGCGAAGACGGTCGCGTTCCTGCTGTCCGACGGCGCGGGCTACATCACCGGGCAGAACATTCGCGTCGACGGCGCGATCGTCAAGGCGCTGTAAGCGTCGCGCGGGCGAGCGGCCGCAGCGGCCGCAGCGGCCGCAGCGGCCGTGCCGCTC